>JBFWWY010000233.1:0-5914 GCA_050245935.1 Phycisphaerae bacterium
CCGCAGCGAGTGCTGACGGACGGATGGGGGCAGCCCCGGGGCATATTCGCGGTCGTACCGAGCGATGTGAGTGTCCCGGAGATCCGCAAGCATTTTCGAACGTTTCTCATGGTGCAGACGGCGGAAGGAAAGTCGCTCTACTTTCGGTATTACGACCCGCGCGTGCTGCAGGCGTATCTGCCGACATGTTCGCCGGCGGAACTGGCGACAATGTACGGACCCATCGAGGCGTACATGGCGGAAGGACGTCGCGGGGAATCGCTTGTCATGATGAGCCGAAAAAACAACGAGTTGATCGTCGAACGCCTGGAAGCCGCAGTTGCGGCGGCGGGAGCATAGCCGTGTTGGTCGTACGTCCTGAACAAAACGAAGAAATGCGTAAGTACGCGCTGGAGCAGTACGTCGAACGATCGGCGGAGCAGCTCAAGCAGTACTTCGAAGGACCGACCACCGCCGTCGGCGACGCCGCTTTGCGAAACATGATTCACCTCGGTGTCGACCGAGCGAAGAAGCACGACATCATCGGTGAATGCAATGTGGTGCTGTACACGAGCCTGATGCTGCTGTTCGGCAGCTATTTTGACGAAGACGGGCAATATGCCTGGGCGGCCAAAACACTCGCGGACAAGTCGCTAAAGGACGAAGCGGCGCGCGCGGAGACGCTTTACGATCGCGGTGTTGCATTTTTTCAGCGGGTCGCGGGTGACCGTGCTGAAGAGTTGGCAAAGTCGCTCGTGAGAACACGGAAAATACTTACGGAAGAACTCGCGGGGGAACCCGAAACACCCATTCGCAACCAGATTGCGCGTATTTGTCCGCCGAAGTCGAATGAGATTGGCGAAGCGGGGATGGAAACGGTGTTGCGCAACGGGCGCGAGATCGCCAAGGAATATGAGATGAGCGGTCGACGCGAGCAAACGATCATCACCTGCCTGGCCTATGGATTGGGCGCGGGTTTTCATCGCGATCCGCTGCATCCCTGGGCGGCCGAAGCGTTGCAAGCGCCGGACGCAAGCGCAAAAGATCGCGGTACCGAGCTGTTCGCGTCGGCGTGTGCGTATGGGGATCGCTGGATGACATTCCTGCGCAGCAAGAAGGGCATGGCCGATGTGTGATAAACAGGGAAATAAGGACGCGGCCAAACAGAAGCCGTCGACGCCGTGTGACGATCCCACGAAGAAGTGTCCGCTGGAAGAAGCGAAGCTGATCACCGTGGAGTTTCTCGACGGCGACAATACCAAAGAGCTGGCGCAGAACGACAAGCATTGGGTCAATCTGCCGCGCGACGCGAAGTGGGTGGACGGCACGCACGTCAAGAATATTGACCGGCTTTCTCACAAGCCGCGCGTCAAGGTGAAGTTCGATAAGCCCGGTGCGCACAGTTTCAAAGTCAAGTACGTGCCGGACGCGAGCAATATTGCATATTCCGCCGGGGAAAAGGGGCGCAACGAGAAATTCAAATATGAGGAAGCGGAAAAGAATTACACGACGGACGCCGACGGTACGAAAGTGATTCCTGAAGACTTCTTTGTGACGGCCTGCGGTACGCACAAATATAAGTTGAAGGCGGAAGACACGAAGGGAAACAAAGCCGAAAGCCACACCATCGAAATCCATCGGCTCTGCCATCTGATTGAGTTGAAGATGGCGGGCATTGCTTCGGCCGCGAATACGAATGTGCTGGAAGCTGAGTATGACGCGCACAAGATCAAGATCGTGAAGCTGGCGGAAAAGCCGATCCCCAAACAGGAAAATATCGGTAGTGATGCAGAATCTACGACGTTCCAGAACAATTGTCGGACGGCGTATACCGGGTCGGACGCGGTGAATAAGGAGCCGTACGTCATCGCGCTGGGCTACACGGATCATCTCGCGGTCAAGAATGCGAATCAAACCGTGCGCAAAACGGGTGTGCAGGCAGGTCCGGGCAAACCGGCGGCGGTGATTCCGATTCGCGGGGCCGGATTGCGGGCCGGCGACGGCGTAAACGATCGCTATCTGTGGCAAAATATCGTGACCGGCGAGAGCTGGTTTGTGTCGGCGAAGTTTGAACCGGCGGACGGGTCGGCGGCTGTGAATATTCCGGCCGCGAAATGCACGGCAGTGGCGGTCGATGCGGCGAATCCGAGCATGGCCAAGAGTGTCAGCATTGATGTAACCGGGTTGCCGAACAAGGTGGGGCGCATCAGTCTGAACGTAAACTGGGTCGATCGGATGCGGGCGGGCCTCTCGTTCGGAAGCGGAAATTTGATCTGCGTCTGCACGAAAGCGTGGTGGCGCCCGAAGTCGACGCAGGCACAGAACGAAGTGATGATTCACGAGTTCGGACATCAGATCAAGATGGTTGTCGACGGGACCGGAAAGAATCCGGACAAGGTATCGACGCAATACACGGCGCGCGGCCACGTCGGACCACACTGCCATCACGATTTGCCGTTGCAGGCGAGTTTCGGCGGCGTTGGAGGATCGAAGTGTGTCATGTTCGGGTCGACCAACGGAAAGTCGGCGTTCTGTGTGAACTGTGCGCCGGCGGTGAAGAAACAGGACTTGAGTGACGGTTGGACAAGATTCTGATGTTTGGCAGCCTGGCGAAACAAAAGAAGTTGAGCGTTGTCGCGGCAATGTTGATGGCGGCTGGAAGCCTGGTGTTTCCAATCGGTTGTTCCGCCAGCAAGGCCCGCGAAGACAGCGCTGCGCAAGCGGTCGAATCACGACCTAGTTCCGGAGCCTCTTCGATGGCAGCAGAAAAGAAATTTGAAAACGTCCCGCTGAATACCAACGAACCGTGCGCATGCTCGCCGAAAGAGCCGTCGCAGGATTGGCGTGGAATTTTAATTGCCGCGCCCGCAAACGTTTCATTCGGTGGTGATGAAAACAAATCACCGGACGGTGCGTTCGCACGCGTACCGATCTGCGGGTTTTACATGCTCGACGCCTACGGCGCCCCTACGGGGGCAATGGTACTTCACGCTGAAAACGTTGAGTCGGGAGAGAAATTCTCGGGGGCCGTCGGCGAAGATGACCCGAGCCCGGATGAGCCGCCGCCGCCGACTGAACCGCACGACTATACCGTGCTGGAAGGCGTCAGCGTCGAGGGGTATTTCAACCCGAATCTGGCGAAGTTCGTCCAACTGCCCCAAGAGAGTGCCACGTATAAAGTTCACGTGGAGTGGGGCAAGAAGAAGTCAAACGTCGTCACAATCGAACTGTCCAAAAGCGGGTCGTAAGTCCGACATCTCCCTCCGGGGGTCAGAAAGGACGCATGATGTCAGGTAGCAATCCCGGTGCTGATTATCCCTGGGATCCAGCGGTCCAGGAGCAGATGATTGAGGACGGCATTCCGATACCGCCGGAACCGACCCCTCCTGCGCCGGCACCTCCTGCACCAGGTGGTGGGTTTCCCGCTGCGCGACTAGGAGACCTCACGACGCATTTTGGCGTGATCGGTCCGGCTGTCGCGGCGATGACGGTGCTGATCGGCTATATGCCGGCGGCAACGATGGGTGATCCGCACGTTTGTCCGATGTTCAATGGTCCGCAGCCGCACGTTGGCGGGACGATCGCGAAAGGTAGCATGACCGTCATCATCGGGGGCAAGCCGGCGGCCCGTGTCAACGATCCCATCGTTTGTCCCGGTCCGCCGGGCACGATTGCGCCGCCGGGCTGTCCGACGGTGTTCATCGGCGGATAGTTTTCCGCGGAGACGAACACCGCGACCCGAAACAGCAAAAAAGCTGATGATGCTTGAGGAGTTTGTGCATGTTTGAGCCTGTGCTCGTGACGGAGCATCTGCTGTCAAGTTATCTCGGGAGGGACATCGCGGAAATCTGTTCGAATTCCTTTGCGAACCGCCGCGAGAATCACTGCGCACATTTTGTCAGTCATGTCCTCGATCTGCAGTTCGGAAAAACGTGCCGCGAACTCGTGTCCCGTAACAATCGTTTCGCTCCGGGCGCCAATGTTCGCGTTCAGGAGATCTTCGCGCGCTGTCCCGCGGTCGAAGCGCTCGATCACTGCCCCACACGCGGATCAGCGCTGATTTTCGTCAGTGAAGAACGCAATTTTCAGGGGGCGCCTATGGTTCTACGGAACGTGCCGAAAAAGCACATCGGCATCCTGTTGAACGGCAATGTGTGGCACTACAGCAACACGCGCGACAAAGTTGTACAGCAATCCGTCGCCGAATTCTTCTATCACTATCCGCAGCAACGGAACGCCTTGTGGCTGGGTACGCTCCCGCCCACGTCCCAGCCGACGCCATTTCAAGGACTCGCTTGCCGCGCAGGCTGACGACGCGATGCCACTCTTGAAGTTGCAGCGACGATACCGATCCCGTTGGGCCGGCTTCGAAAATCGGGTCACTTCCACATCGCAATTCTTACCGAATCTGCCAAAATGCAGTCATTCGTTGCCGGATTCCCGCAGCGGCCGGATGTTCTTGCATTCGGGTTTGAGAAAAAGTCGCTGAGCGGGTTTAATTGCAGGTCGTGGCGGTCGGCCCACTCTAGAGGGAACGAGTTTCGGATCATGAAGCTGCTCATCGCATGTCCAATGGCGGAGTCAGCGCGACAAGCGTTAAAGTCATTGGTCAACGAAATCGAATACGCACCGGATTCCAATGCCGAATCGATTCTGGCAAACATCGATTCGGTCGGAATTCTTGTCGTGAATCAACAACGGGTCGGACGTGAAATTCTTGGCGCCGCGAAGACGCTTCAGATGGTGATTCGTGCGGGGGAGGGAGTTGGCGAGATTTCCGTCGACATGGCATCAGAGCAGGGAATTCTGGTCAGTCATTGCCCCGGCGTGTATGACCAATCCACTGCGGAGCTTGCCTTCGGACTGATGATCGCGCTGGATCGCCGTCTGGTTGATCACACCATTGAGCTGCGCGAGAATCGCTGGGCACGCGGAACGATCTCCGAGTATCGCGGGCTGGCGGGAAAATGCCTGGGAATATTGGGATACGAACCGGAAGGGCAGCGAATTGCGGAGATTGCCAACGCGATTGGCATGGATGTTCATGTCTGGAGCCCGACCGCGGTCGATTCCGCCAACGAAGGCGAGATAACAATTGCGTCGCATCCCGTCGCGCTGGCGGAAAGCTGCGATTTCGTTTGCCTCACGCCGATGCCGGAAAGTGATCAGACGCCGGTGGTCGGGCGGGAATTCCTCAATGCGTTGCCTGCGCACGCGATTTTCGTGAATGTGGGATCCGCACACGAAGTAGCGGAAAAAGAACTGCGACAGACGATCGAAACAAAGAAGCTGCTGGTTGGCGTCGATACGCATCTCTCGACGCCGAGTGGAAATGAGGCGAAGTTCCGGAGCGAGCTTTTCAAGGCGGGGCAGGTTATCGGCACCCCCAAGCTTTCGCACTGGACCTCGCAGGCGCGGGATGCTGTCGCTGACGAAGTGGTCCGCGTGATTCGCGCGTTTCTGATCAACGGCGAACCGCGAAACTGCGTAAATCTATTGGAGAAAAGCCCCGCCACGTGGCAGTTGGTACTTCGGGTCCGGGATCAGGTGGGGGTTATGGCTTCTATTCTGGATGCGATCCGTGCCGACGGTGTGAACGCGGAGGAAATCACCAGCCGCGTATTTACCGGGGCGAAAGCAGCCTGGTGTACGATTGCGTTGGACGAGCGGCCCAGTCGCGATGCGGTAGCGACGATTCGACAATTACCCGATATTATGCATCTTGAACTTCGAGCAGTTATCTAAGCGGAATTTCGTTAATTGAATGGTCTTTGCGGCTCCGATTGCGCCAACGGCGACGGGCGGCGGTATAACGTAGTGTCATGAAAGAAACCGGCAGGTGATTTTGCGAAGTGCGGTCCAGATTGTTATCGCGTGGGTGTTTGCGCTCAGCACCGGTGCTCACTCCTCCGCGCATGCGCAGGAATCGACATCG
>JBFWWY010000234.1:0-5914 GCA_050245935.1 Phycisphaerae bacterium
GCGTACGAGCTGATTTTTCGATTCCTGTGGGCCGTCTGCATCGCATGCCTCCTGAACTTTCAGTATCTTCTGAAATATTAGCGACTACTAATCTTTCGTGGTAGACAGCGGCATGGATTCAGAATTTTCAAAAAGATGCGCGGTTGCGAGCCGCATCAGGAGCTGCGGGATTCCCGCTTCAACTCGGAAAAACCGACGGACGGCCGATACTGTGATATTCGATCCCGTGGCGGCGCATCGTCTCGTCGTCGTACAGATTGCGGCCGTCGAAGATAATCGCGGATTTCATCGTTTCGCGAAGCCGCTCGAAGTCCGGATTGCGGAATTCATTCCATTCCGTGCAGATCAGCAATGCGTCCGCATTCGTCGCGGCGAGGTAAGCATCTTCGGCGTACTCAATCCGGTCCTTGAAATGCGCACGCGCCGAATCGAGCGCGCGCGGATCGAATACCGTGATCTGGGCGCCGCGTGAAAGCATCGTTTCGATGAGGTCAAGCGCCGGTGCCTCGCGAATATCATCCGTCAGCGGTTTGAACGCCACGCCCCAGACCGCGACACGTTTGCCGGTCATGTCCTTGCCGAGCCGCTTCTCCAGACGTTTCGCGAGATTCGCGCGCTGCATCTGATTGCGCTCGTGCACGGCACTGATCAACTGACAATTGATCCCCGTCGCACGGCCCGTCGCCGCCAGCGCGACGACGTCCTTCGGAAAACAACTGCCGCCGTACCCGATGCCGGGGTACAGAAAATGCTGGCCGATGCGGGCGTCGGTGCCGATGCCCCGGCGAACTTCTGAAACATCGACCCCAAACGATTCGCAATAATCCGCGATCTCGTTGATGAAGCTGATGCGCATCGCAAGGTAGGCGTTCGCGGCGTATTTGGTCAGTTCAGCGGCGGTGCGCCGCATGTGCAGGATCGGTCGATTGTTGCGGACGTACGGGCGAAAGAGCTCCTCGACGACTTTCGCGGCGGCGGGATCTTCGGCACCGATGATCACACGATCCGGCCGGAGAAAATCGTCCACTGCGTGTCCTTCCTTGAGAAACTCGGGATTGCTGACGACCGGACACGGAAACTTGCTGTGTTCGGCGATGACACTTTCGAGCAGGGCGCCTGTACCCGGCGGAACAGTGCTTTTCACCACGATCACCGACGGTCGTGTGACAAGATTGCCCAGTTGGCTCGCGACAAACTCCAGCGCCGAAACGTCGGCGGAGCCGTCCGGCGCAGGCGGCGTGCCGACGGCGAGGAAGATCACCTCCTGCTTTTCGACCGCGGCGCGCAGGTCCGTCGTGAACGTCAGGCGGTTCCCCGCCATATTGGATTGCAGCAGTTCCGCGAGGCCGGGTTCGAAGATCGGAATCTTGCCCGCGCGGAGTTGTGCCACTTTTTCAGCGTTATTGTCCACTGCCACGACGTGATTGCCGCTGTCCGCAAGGCAGGTGGCGGTAACCAATCCGACGTAACCGCAGCCGATGACTCCGACGCGCATGATGTCCCTCTTTTCTCGTGTCCGCTCCCGGCACCGCTATACTGGCGCGCAGTCGCGAATCGGGCAACTTGTCTTCTGGATACGACGTGGGAGTGAAACGGTGCGAATGCTTGTCGCCGGCTGTGCCGGTTTTATCGGCTATCACCTCGCGGAACGCCTGTTGAACGATGGACACGCAGTCGTTGGCGTCGACAATTTCGCGAGCGGCAATCGACGGAATATCGAAGATCTGCAGCAGCACGCTTCATTTTCCTTTGTCCATGCGGATATCTGTGACGTTGCCGCCCCCGGCGGCGCGCTCGATGTGGTCTACGACCTCGCCTGCCCTGCGTCCCCGCTGGATTTTGATCGGAAAAAACTGGAGATTCTCGCGACGTGCTCGCGCGGCGTGTGGAATTTGCTCGATATCGCACGCACAAAAAGCGCGCGGTTCCTGCAGACCAGCACGAGCGAAGTCTACGGCGACCCGAAGGAACATCCGCAGCGTGAAGATTACTGGGGCAATGTCAATCCGGTCGGCCCGCGATCGTGCTATGACGAAGGCAAGCGTTTCGCGGAAGCGCTGCTCGTCGCGTATGCGCAAACGCACGGTGTCCCGGTGCGCATCGCGCGGATTTTCAATACATATGGACCGCGTATGCGGGCGGATGACGGCCGTGCGTTGCCGAATTTCATCTCTCAGGCACTGCGAAACGAGCCGATCACGGTTCACGGTGACGGCAGCCAGACGCGCAGTTTCTGCTATGTCACGGACATGGTCGAAGGGCTGATTCGGCTCGCGAGGAGTGAAGAAACGCGTCCGGTCAATCTCGGAAACCCAGATGAATGCACGGTGCTTGAAGTCGCGCGTGAAATTATTGCGATGACAAACAGTCGAAGTGAGATTTCATTCTTGCCGCGACCCGGCGACGATCCCTCCCTGCGCCGCCCCGATACCCGTCGCGCAAAAGAATCTCTCCAATGGGTTGCCGCCGTCGATCGGGCCACCGGTCTTCAACGGACCATCGATTGGTTTCGGGACGGCCTGAATAACACGTCCGCATAGTCTCAACTCAGTTATACGACGCACGGGCGGTCTTGCGTGCCGTTCGTCGTGAGTCGCATGACAATTTGCGCGCAAATGTCCCCGCGACAAATGTTGCCATGACGACACCGTTCACACATTTACTCGGACATCTTTCACATTCCGCTGCATCGTCCCGCTCGCTGCGTCCGGACCGCTTCCTGAGGGAAAAGTCGCGCACAGAATCGAACGATATACCCATGCAACGCTCCCTGAAGGAAGATTATGGCCGATTCGCAAGCAAAAAATAGCGCGCGGGACATTTCCGCGCCGACGAAATCGAAGCGAGCTTTCACCGCGCAAGGGGAGTTCCTGCGATCGTTCGCGTTGCAGGTGGTTCTGATCATTGCGATCTCGCTGATCTTCGCCGGCGGCATCGCCGTCTGGATCGTGTTCAACGGCAATCGCTCAGCTGTGGTGGCCATTGCACCGCGTGTGACCGAGTCCATTGCTGCGATGCTGTCCGAGGCCGATGTGAAGTCTTCTGCCCAGTTGGCTGCGCTCGGCCCGAAAATAGAAGATATTCCTTACGTCAATCGGATCGAAATCGAAATCGGGGCCGGCAATTCCGGTGCGCCCTCGGAAAACCCTGCGCCCCCGCTCCAGTACCGATCGCCGAGCGGAAAAAAGGTATTCCTTCGAACGCAGGCACCCATCCGCAACAGCGAAGGCGTCGTCGTCGGACGACTGAACGTGGAATTCAGTCCCATCGGCGTGGGGTGGCTCGGCGTGGCAATCTGGACACATCTGGGTGTACTCACGTCGGCGGCGTTGCTCGCATATTGGCTGCTCTACAGTCGCACACGACGTCAGCTTCGGCCCCTTGAGCAGATTCAGGACAATCTTGTCGCTTTTCACGAAGGCGTGGAACCTACGCTCGATTTGCTGACTGTGCAGGACGAGGACGGCTTCCTTTCAGAGGCTTGGAACACCTTTATCGACCGCGTGGCGGCGCTGCGACGGGAAGTTGAGCGATCCCGCTGCCGTACGGTGCTTGCTTCGACCCATGACGCAAGCAGCGCCATGCATCGCACGATCGTCGAGCACTTGCCGATCGGCATAATGCGACTGGACGATCGCGAAGCCGTCACCCTCACCAACGCGGCCGCGGTCACCCTGCTGAACCTCTCGCGAAGCACGGGGGGAAGTCAGTTGCTCGCGGAACGGATCAGCGACACGGAACTGACGGTGAAAATTCTCGGCCTCCGCAAGGCGATGCCCGGTAGCAGCGTTGATCTGCGGATTGCACGTCAGGGCAACGAGTCGGTCATTCGGGTGACGCCGATGCCGTTGAGTTCGCCGCTCGATGACATGACGTTGCTGCTTCAGGACGTATCACAACTGGTGCAGGCCGAGCGTTCGCGCGATGAGTTCCTTGTGCACATTACGCACGAACTGCGGACACCGCTAACGAATATTCGCGCATACGTTGAGACCCTTTCGCAGGACTTCCTGGACGACGAAAACGCCCGCCGCGAATGCTACAACGTCATCATGAGCGAAACACGCCGACTCTCGAAGTTGATCGAAGACGTTTTGAGCGTGTCGCAGATCGAGGCGGGAGGTACGCGCCTAGTCCGCACGAATGTCCGCGTGGAGGAGTTACTCCGGCAAACTGCGCAGGAGATGCAGGCTGCCGCGGAAGCCAAGGACATTGCGCTGACGCTCAAAATACCGTCGAAAGTACCCATGGTCCCTGCGGATCGGCATCGCCTGCATCAGGTCTGGACCAATCTGATCGGCAACGCCATCAAGTACACACCGCCGAACGAGCGCGTAAGTGTCGAAGTGGAAACGGAAGGCAATCGGCTGTGCGTCCGTGTTTCCGACACCGGAATTGGCATTCCGCCGGAATGTCACGAAAAGATCTTTGAGAAATTTTATCGCGTCAGCGACGCCGCGGTCAGCGCGACGGAAGGGACAGGGCTCGGACTCGCCATCACGCGGGAAATACTCCGGATTCATGGAGGATCGATTCGGGTTGACAGCAGTGTCGGCAAAGGATCGACGTTCATTGTCGAGTTGCCGACCGTCAAGTCGGTGGAAAACGAACTGGTAGGGGCGTGAAGCATGGCAAGAATTGTGGTCGCCGAAGATCAGTCGCATATTCGCCACATTCTGAAAATGTGGCTTGAACGGCACGGTCATACCGTAACCGAAGCCGAAAACGGTCTGTTCGCACTGCAGGCGTTGCGCACAGAGCCGATTGATCTGCTGATTACGGATATCAATATGCCGGAAATGGACGGAATCGCCCTCGCGCGGTGCGCATTCGAGGAATGCGTCACGCTCCGGCATGTTTTCGTTGTCACTTCCCGTTGTGATCAACAGGACATCATCGCACAGATCACCTGCAAAAACGTCACCGTGATTCCGAAACCATTCAGCCCTTCGCAATTGATTCGCGACGTGGAGGCCATTGCCAAACGTACGGAAGTCGGGGCGCGCCGCGCGGCGCCAACCGTTCCGGGAAGCCAGCATGAATAGTTCGCCAGCGCAGCGACAGTTTGTTCCGCCTTCGGGATTTGCCGTTGACGGCGGCCGCTTCTTCGAGCGCCTGGACTCCATTGAGAAGGAGAACTCGGCACTCGGTCAGGAGCTGTTGCGCTGTTACGAGCAGCTGAATCTCGTCTTCGAAATTACAGAGAAGATCGCGACGCTCCACGAACCCCACGCCATTCGTGACACCCTTCTCCAGCGCTTTGCCGGCCTCATGAACGCGGGGGCAGTGGGCGTATGGGACCAGAACTCGATTTCTGTTCTGGAAGATTTCGAGAGTCAGGGACGTCGAATCACACAGAATCCGGCGAGTCTTTTCGCATTGCTCACGGATGAAATTGAACTCGTCCGCTCCGGCGAGCGGGTGCGCGTCGCGCCGGTCGTACTCAAGTCGGATACGCAGGACCAGGAATTCCATGCGCTGCTGGGGGCGTTGCGCGACGGCGGAACAAAAGTCATTGTTGTTCTGCGGTCCAGCGAAGACCAGCCGTTCGATTCATCAGATATGCTCGCTGCCGAATCCATTCTCGGTTACGGCGGGCATATTCTCAACAACATTGTGATCAGTCGTCAGCTTCAGAAGACGGCCATGCAGACGGTGCGTGCGCTTGCCGCCGCGATCGACGCCAAAGACAACTACACGCGCGGCCATTCCGAGCGCGTCGGCTGGCTGGGTCGGTTCCTCGGCGAAGCCATTCGTCTTCCCTACTCCGAGCTTCAGATGCTGGCCTGGGCAGGCTTGCTCCACGACATCGGAAAAATCGGCGTTCCCGAAGCGATTCTCAACAAGCCGGGAAAACTTACGGACGCTGAGTTTGAAGAGATCAAGAAGCACCCCCAGATCGGACACGACGTGT
>JBFWWY010000235.1:0-5905 GCA_050245935.1 Phycisphaerae bacterium
CAGCCGACCTCGACACCGCCCAACAGGAACTGTTGGACAAAGTAAACGCGCAGATCAAGGCGGCGGAAGCAAATCTGGAACTCGCGCAGCAGACTGCGGGTTCCGGAAACAGCCGGCCGCAAGGGTCCAAGGCCAAGCTCGCGCTGGTTCGCCTGGACGGCGCGAAGCAGGCGGTCCCGTCAATCGAGGCGGGATTGCGAAAGCTCCCCGCCGACGCGGCGGAACGGAAGGAGACACAAGAAAAGTTTGATGCGCTCCGCAACGGAATCGCGCAGCTTGAAATGCGAATTACCGGCAAATCAGCGGAGGAAAACGAACAAGCTGACGTCGGCGTCAAACTCGATTATCGCCAGGAGGAGCAACTCAAGAACGCGCGATTCACGATACGAGAAATTCAAGGCATGGCGGAATCTCTCGCGGCGCTCGTCGAAAAGCTCAAGTCTTCTGACAATCAGGATCTGATCGATCATCGTGAGGTGCAGGCCGCGGCGCAAACGATCATCAAAGCACAAGGCCGTATCAAACAGACCGAGGCGTATTGGAGTGCGTTGCCGGCGGACGGTCGCGGCGTGCAGGCGGCGAAAGATGAATGTGCCGCGGCGTCGCAACGCATTGCCGATTCATCGGCCTATTTAGCGCCGATTCAGCAAAGGCTCGCAGCACTGATCAATCCCGAAAGCTACCCCGATCTCGCTGCGGATACCGACCGTCTCGGTGACCTGGCAGGAATGTACGCTGACACGATGATTTTCCAGACGGATCGTGGTCGCGCCGCCGGCGTGCTTCGCGAAGCACGCGCTGCGGTGGCCGAGCGCGACCGTATCGTTGAAAAATATGCGTTGCTGATTCATCAGCAAACGCCCGAAGGCGTTCGCATTGGGGGTACAGGAAATCATTTCAGCGAGAAATATCAACAGTTCGCCGCCGAAGCGGAGAAGTGGAAGGGGCTTCTGCCGGAGCAGATCAAGGCGGACATTGCTGAAGCGCGCGACATCGCGAAAGAAGCAGTGGAGAAACAGAAGCCGATGTTTTTCACCGGCGGCATTCCGCAACAGCTCGCGACGATCGATGACAAGCTCACGCTGTACGAGGTGCTGAATCCCGATGACGGCAAGAAATTTGCGGCCGAAGTTGCGGCGTTGCGCGACGAATTGAAGAAGGGTGAGGCGGCCCTCCGTGAGCAAATCGTCCAGTCCAACAACCTGCCTGGCGATCACTACACCAAGCCCGACCGCGATGAACTCATCAAACTCGCAATTGAATCGTGGAAGGAAGTGCAGCCGGACGTGCAAGTGCTTACTGCGCGAATTCCCGCGAAAGAATGGAAGCGTGAAGTTCTCTGGCGCAATCAAACCGGCTCGTGGTACAAAGTGGATCATTCAAAATTGCAGGTGCAGTTGATCGTACGACACGATGACCGTCTCGCCGTCATTCGTCCCATGGACTTGTGGAAAAACCATCTGTCCAATGACGAAGTAAATGCCTATCGCTTTTACAGCATCGATGAAGAGCTGCAACCCAGCGCCTATTTGCTGCTGAGCAAGTTGAAATAGGCCCGGATCGCGTACGTTCATGCACGAACACGCCAAGCGGCGGCGGGCCTGTGCGTCCGTCGCCGCTTCTCATTATTTCCAACCTGCCCGCGCACCTCACCGTCGCAGTTCGAATAGAATTCGCTGAAACTGCTGCAGCCGTTCGACATCCAAACAGAAGCGCGGCAAAATTCGCTTGAATCACGTATTCCACCGGGTCACAAAAAAAGGTCGAGTTCATGCGCAAGAAAGCATTGATTCTGTTCCCTTCGCTGACTGTGTTGCTTCCGCTTAGTGTCATCGCTGTCGCCGACGATTGGCCGCAATGGCTCGGACCGCAGCGAGATTCTGTCTGGCGCGAATCAGGCATCATCGAGAGATTCCCCGCCGACGGACCCAAAGTGCTTTGGCGCACGCCGATAAACGGCGGCTATGCGGGACCGGCCGTCGCCGATGGTCGCGTGTTCGTTCCGGATTACGAGCGCAAGGAAGGGGACCCGACAGACGGTCCTGGCATTCGCAACGTCCTGCAGGGCACCGAGCGCCTGCTCTGCCTCGACGAGAAAACCGGCGAAAAGCTATGGGAATACGCGTATCCTTGCGAGTATCACGTTTCCTACCCCGCCGGTCCGCGCTCGACGCCGGCAGTTGATGGTGATCGCGTCTATTTCCTCGGCACCGAAGGGCACCTCGCGTGTCTCGATGTGAAAACCGGCAAGCCGGTGTGGGCGTTTGAAGTGAACGATCGCTTCAATTGCAAAACGCCGTACTGGGGGCATTCGTCGCATCCGCTCGTGGACGGCGACAGACTGATCTTGCTCGCCGGCGGGGAGGGCAGCATCGTCGTGGCGCTCAATAAGAAAACCGGCGAAACGATCTGGTCCGCGCTCTCCGCGAAGGAGACCGGCTACTGCTCGCCGATGATCACCGAAGCCGGCGGCAAGCGGCAACTGATCGTCTGGAATCCGGAATCGGTGAATTCGCTGAATCCAGAAAGCGGCGAAGTCTATTGGACCGTTCCGCTCGAGCCGGATTATGCGATGTCGATCAACGTGCCCGTACGCAGCGGCAAGTATCTCTACGTCGGCGGGATGGGTGGCAAAGGCGTGCTGCTGGAATTTGCGGACGATGCGCCAAAGGTGAGCGAAGTCTGGCGGGCGGAGGGCGACGTCGGCGTCGGCGCCGAGCATTCGCCTGCGATCATCACCGAAGACACGCTGTATTGCGTCGATCATCAGGGTCAGCTTACCGCCGTCGATCTGCCGACCGGCAAGCAGCTCTGGCAATCCACCGCGCCGACGACCAACGACAAGAAAGCCAACGCCGGCAGCGCGTTCATCGTCGCGAACAGCGATCGCTACTACATCGTCAGCGAGACCGGCAACCTGATTATCGCGAAGTTCACCCGCGAAGGCTACGAAGAACTCGACCGCACGCACATCATCGACCCCACCCATTCCGCCTTCGGCCGCATAGTCCACTGGTCGCATCCGGCGTATGCGAATGGGTGCATCTTCGCGCGGAATGATAAGGAAATCGTCTGTGCGAGTTTGACGGCGAAGTAGTTCGGCGGTTTTCAGTGTTCAGTTTTCAGGTGTTGGAGCGCGTAGGGTGCGTTCACGTCGCGCGAGTTAACGCGATCGGTTTGATGCACGGTCAAGCGACGTTAACGCACCATTCGCTCAGCCATTAACAATGGTGCGTTGCCGTCGCGATGGAATGGTGTTGAAAAGGTACGTCCTCTGGCGCAAGGCCGACGCTCCCTACGACTGCATTTCTCCTACCTGAAGCGCCGCGGTTTTTTCGCCTGTCGCTCACATTTTGTGGCCCTTCGGTGAATTTGCCTGCCTATACTGATTCAGCGAGCCTTGAAATCAATTGCCCCCTTTGCTGGAGTTCCCGCATGCGCCGATCCCGCGCGCCTCGCTCGCCGTCCTGCTTTGTTCTTTTCTTCCTATTCAGTTCTGCAACCGTACACGCCGACGAGTTATTGGTCACCGGATTTTTCTCGAATACCGTCGGGCGTTTCGACGCTGCTTCGGGTTCGTTTCTCGGAAACCTTCAAGGCGGCGTGGGTTTGGAAGGTGCGATCTGTGCCCGCGTGGGGCCGGATAACTTGCTGTATGTCTGCAGTGAAGCGACGGATTCCATTCAGCGGTACAACCTGGCATCCGGCGCGTTCATCGACGAATTCGTCGCACCCGGCACCGGCGGCCTCGACGGGCCCACCAGCCTTACCTGGAACGCCGCCGGCGATTTGATTGTTGCGAGTTTCAATACCGATGCGATACTTCGCTTCGACGGGAACACGGGCGCCTCTCTTGGCACGCTGGTTGCGCCAGGCGGCGGCGGATTTCTGAACGGGCCCGACAACGGCACGGTCATCGGCCCGGATGGAGCGCTCTGGGTGCCGAGTTACTTCAACAATCGCGTGCTGCGCTACGACGCCGACACCGGCGACTTTCTCGGCATCTTCGGACCGGCGATCGGGCGGCCGCGCGTGATCGACTTCCGCGACGGCAGCGTTTACATCACCGCCGAGTCGCAGGACAGTGTGCGTCGTTTTGACATGGACGGCGTATCTCTCGGCAATTTTGTGCAACCGGGAGCCGGTGCGCTCGATGCTCCTGTCGGAATGGCCTGGGGACCGGACGGCGATCTGTATGTCACTTCTTCAACGCTCGACAAAATCAACCGCTATGACGGCAATACAGGTGCCTTTCTCGAAGAATTCATCGCGCCGGGCACGGGCGGAATCGACGGGCCGTTGTTCCTTACCTTTGTGCCCGAGCCTTCGGGTGGAATAGTGCTGGCATTCGTGGGGTTTGCGGCTCTTCGCGCAAGTCGTCGTCAGCGCAGTACATGAAGTCCACTTCCACGCAACGAGCGAATGCCACGCATACGGGTCGAAACGGGGCGCAACTTCTCCAAGACATCGTGCGAATTGGCCGATAACATAGTATGAACTTCGCCGCGCGTCCGTCGCGTCGTCGTAAGTACTTGGAGATGCTTGTGTTACGTACGTTTCCCCCGGAACTGGAAGAACATCGGCGGGTGATCGAAGCCCGTGCGAAGGAGGAAGGTCTCGACTTCTTCGACGTCATTTTCGAAATGGTTGATTTCGACCAGATGAACCAGATGGCGGCGTACGGCGGCTTTCCGCAGCGCTATCCGCACTGGCGGTTCGGAATGGAGTACGAAAAGCTCAAGAAGCAGCACACCTACGGACTCGGCAAGATTTACGAGATGGTCATCAACAATGACCCGTGTTATGCATACCTGCTGACGGACAACGAGCTCGTTGATCAGAAGACTGTGATGGCGCACGTGTATGCGCACTGCGATTTCTTCAAGAACAACATCTGGTTCTCGAAAACCAATCGCAAAATGATGGACGAAATGGCCAACCATGCGACGCGCATCGGTCGGCATATCGAGCGGCAGGGGGCCGACGTCGTTGAGCGGTTTCTCGACACGTGTTTAACGCTCGACAATTTGATCGATCCGCATTCGCCGTTTATGAAGCGATCGCCGGACCCTGCGGCACGCAGCGGAAGCGCGCGAGCAGAACGCGAGCAGCGCGCCGCGCGCGAAGCGCCGGAAAGCACGTCAGATATTTCACGCTTTCCCGCCAAAGGATACATGGAGCGCTACATCAACCCGCCGGAGCAGATTGCCGCGGAGCGCGAGCGCGGTCGCGCGGCAAGCGAAGCGGCGCAGCGGGCCTTTCCGATCACGCCGATGCGCGATGTGTTGCTGTTCATTCTTCGCAACGCACCCTTGGCGGACTGGCAGTCCGACATTCTCTCCATCATTCGCGATGAAGCCTACTATTTCGCGCCGCAGGGCATGACGAAGATCATGAACGAAGGTTGGGCAACATATTGGCATTCGCGCATGATGACGCGCTATCATTTGCGCGACGACGAACTCATCACGTACGCGGATCATCACTCCGGCACGCTTGCGATGCCGCCCGGCGGCCTGAACCCCTACAAAATCGGAGTCGAACTTTTCCGCGACATTGAAGAGCGCTGGAACAAAGGCCGCTTTGGGATGGCTTACGAACAATGCGATTCGATCGAGCAGCGGCGTGCGTGGGACACGAAACTGGGCAAGGGGCGCGAGAAAGTCTTCGAAGTGCGCCGCGTGCACAATGATGTGACGTTCATCGACGAATTTCTGACCGAAGAGTTCTGCGATAGGCACAAGCTGTTTCAATACCGTAAAGACCCGCAGACCGGCAAAATGGTGCAGGTGTCGCGTGATTTTCCCAAAGTCAAGCAGCAGTTGCTGTTTATGCTCACCAACCACGGCCAGCCGTATATCTATGTCGTCGACGGCAACTACAACAACCGCGGCGAGCTATATCT
>JBFWWY010000236.1:0-5898 GCA_050245935.1 Phycisphaerae bacterium
TACGCCGACGTGTTGAACCAACTTGGTCGATTTGAAGAAGCTGAGCCGGTGCTGGGGGCCTTAGTGGCCAGCGGTCGCCGCGGTTTGCCGGCCGGTCATTGGTTCCTCGGCGACTTTCTCATGCGACACGGCATCGCGCTGCGCGGCCTTGGTGCGTTCGCGGACGCCGAAGCGAAAATGCTGGAAGCATATGAAATCCTTGCCGCGGCGGGGAACGCGCGGTCGGGCCGGAAGCAGCAGTGCATCGAAGAACTGATCAGGCTGTACGAGGTCCAGGAGCAGGAAGATCAGGCAATGCGGTGGCGGCAGCGGTTGAACGCGGATGCACAAGCGGACGAAAGCCCCGACTCGGGTTAACTCGGGCAAAGATACGAGAATCGTCAAACGTGCTGGCTTGTAAGTTCTTCACATGATCCTGCAATGATCATCTGCTGCGCCGAGATGCGCGTGGAAGCGGCGCGATGGCACGAGATTCAATGATGCTGCTTAAAAAGGGTGAGGGACGCGCGGGACAACGACCGATTGAATCGATTAATCGTATCTTGCACTACTGATCCGCAGGTATATCCGATTCGGCGATCCAGAGTCTGACCGTATTGTCGCCCGAACCCGACGCCAGCGTCGAGCCATCCGGACTAAACGCCAGCGCCCAGATAAAGGAAGAATGACCTCGCAACTGCACCATCTCCGTAAACGATTGTGAATCCCACAGCCGCAGCGAGTCGCGACCGGCGGTGGCAATCCGACGACCGTCCGGCGAAAAGGTGATCGCGTACACTTCATCCGTGTGTCCGATGAGTGCGCCAACCTGTCGCTTGTCCGCAAGATTCCAGATTTCGACGCTGGTGAGATTCGTGGCCGACCGCGCTGCCAGGAGAGGCTCTCCATGCGTCGACGTGCTCAAGGAAAATGGGCCGGAGAATCGCGAGATATTGACCGCTGTGTTTGCCTGGAGATCGATCACCGACAAGGTGCTTCCCGAGTCACGCTGCGCGCTGCGGACGTCCGTCAACGCTTTGTCACCGATCACGCCGATCGCAAATTGACCGTTCGCACTGACGTTCGACACATGTTTCGTGGAGAGTCGTGCCGGCGAGATCGTGGAAACGGAATTTGTGGCGACGTTCCAAACATCGACGCCTTCCTGACGAAACGTCCACGGCAGCGCCACGCAGGGCTCATCTCGAAAGAAATCGAGGGACTTGATGGTCACGGCTTCTGCTGCAGGGAATATCGGTGCGATGTGTGCTCCGGTTTTCAGGTCCATGGCGCACAAATGATGATCTCCGACCCAGGCGAGAAACCGCTGATCGGTACTGAACGAAACCGCAGTGACGACCTTGGCTTCGACCGGCACGACGCGGCGCTGCGCGCGTGTCGTAAGATCCCAGAGGCGTATCGACTGATCCCAGCCGGCAGATGCGAGCATTTTCCCATCTGCGGAAAATGCCAGCGCACTGACGAATCCCTGATGGCCGCTCAACACATCCGGACCGCCATTCGTCGTCGCATCCCAGATTCGAATCGTATTGTCTTCACTCGCGGTAGCCAGTCGACTGCCGTCGACGGAATAACGAACACTCCAGATCGCTCGTTCGTGCCCATGCAACACCGCGAGCGGCTCCAGCGTTCGCGCATTCCAGATGCGAATCGTTCGATCCAGACCGACGGACGAAATCTCGGCACCGTCCGGCGAAAATGCGACCCCGGTCACCGCGTGTTCATGACCCCGCGCATACCCGAGGCAGTTGCGATCCTGCAGAGTCCAGATACCGACGGTCGTGTCGTGAAATCCGACCGCGATCCGAGTCCCCTCCGGACTGATTGCAACGGATCTTGCGACGCCCACCGCGTTCTCAAGCGGCAACAGCACATTTTGCGCAGACCAGATCGCGGGACGCCCCATCATTGCGGAAGCCAGAACCACGTCACCCGTTGCCGAGACCGCCGCCGCATCCACCCCTGTGCCGAGATTGTTCAGTTCAATGCTTTCGATTTTCCGTTGATTGCTGTCAACGCGAACAGCCAGCTGCGGCAACATGAGAACAACATAGTCGCCCCCATTGGAGATGCAGAGCCGTGAAACGTCCTCGATGGAATAGCCTTTTTGGGCGAGTCCGATTTCGATCGCTTCCTCCTTTCGATCGATGCGCAGCACCCCCCCAATCAACTGTGCCGTTGAAACGCCTGCCGCATCAGTCGCAATCAGCACCCGCGGCGTCGCCGGCAGAGGATTTATATCTCCCGTTTTCAAATCCCAGGATTGCAGGCCACTCGCCGTGGCGAGCTGTATACATTCACGGCCGTCCATCATCGTGAAAAAGGGTTCGACGTTCGGCTGTATCGGGGGAACTGAAATGGAATACAAGCTGTCGTCGAGCCGTTGAAACAGGTGGTTCCATTCCCATTCTCTTCGTGACGACGGTGCGAGCGCGAGACTTCGGCGGGCCAGTGCGACGTCATGCTTATCCAGCGCCGACGCCGCTGCAGCAATGCTGCTGCGATAGGATTCGTCGAACGCGTTGTCTCGCGCTCTGGTCGCCGAATATGCGGAATGCATCGCTGCAGCAAGGCCGAGCATGAGGCTGAGAACAGCCATTGCCGTCCCCAGCACGACTCCTTTATTGCGGTGTGTGAATTTCTGCAGTTGATAAAAAAAAGTCACCGGCCGCGCAAGAATCGGCTCGTCGTTGAGGAAGCGACGAATGTCGGCCGCAAGCTCTCCCGCTGACGCGTAACGTCGCTCTCGATCCTTTTCGGTCGCCTTCGCGACGATCAGTTCGATGTCCCCGCGCAGATGGGGGCGCAGCGTACCGAGCGGTGCGGGCTCTGCCTCGCGAATCATCCGGCATGCTTCGGCAATCGATTTGTCGCGGATGTCGAGCGGCAGCGTATCGGCAAGCATCTCGTATAAGACAACCCCAAGCGCGTACACGTCGGCACGCGTGTCAATATCGGAGGAGTTGCCGGTCAACTGCTCGGGACTCATATAGGCCAGCGTGCCGATGATGTGACCGGTACGCGTGGCGTTCGCGGTGGCATTTTGTTTGCCGAGTACCCGCGCAACACCAAAATCGATAATCTTCGACCAGCCTGCTTCGTCCACAAGTATGTTGTCCGGCTTGATGTCACGATGAATCACGCCGCGCTGATGCCCGTGTTGAACTGCGTCGCAAACGCCGGCGAACAGTTGCAGGCAATCGGATACCGCGAGTCGCTGAACACGGGCATAATCGACCAACGTACGCGCTGCCGGAACCAATTCCATCGCAAAGTAGGGCAAGCGCTCCACGCCATCGTCATGGATCGCGGCTTCGAATACTTTCGCAATGCCGGGGTGTTGCAATTCGCCGAGAAGCTGGGCTTCTGAGGCAAATCTTCGCAACGACGATTCGCCCGCAAGTCGGCGAAGGATCTTCAACGCGACGATACGCTTCGGATTTTCCTGTTCCGCTTTGTAAACCACTCCCATGCCGCCCTCGCCGATACGCCGCCAGCAGGCGGTACCCGCCAATGCGCGTCGGGGGGCGTCCGGGCGAATCTTCCGCATGAATCAAAGCGCGGCCGAAGCCGAGTTTATTTTCGTCCAGCAGATCTGCGCCGGGAGCCGCTGCGGTGTGCGCGAGAAGAGATTCGATTTCGCGTCGGAGCGCCGGCGCATCAGTGCAACAACGATCAAGAAACGCAGCGCGCGCTCGCCCCTCGAGTTGACACGCCTGGTGGAAAACTTCCCGAACACGTTTGTAATCTGCGGGATTCAAGCGGGCGCGACTCCCTCTGGAAATTCCGGACGACGCGGTGCGCGGAAAATGGCCAGGGCCTGAGTAAGCGATGCATACGCCTAATGATTAAGCTCGCGTCGCAGCCAGGCGCGCGCCATCTGCCAATCCAATTTGACTGTGCGCTCCGAAATATCGAGCGCCTCGGCGGTTTCCTCAACGGACAATCCTGCCAGAAAGCGCAATTCGACAATACGCGCCTGGCGCTCGTCCAGCGAGGCCAGCCGCGAGATGGCCTCATCAAGCTCGACGATATCGACATCAAACATCTGATCCGTCGCTGCACTGGAGTCGTGCAGCGTGACGCGGCCTAAATTGCCGCCTCGCTTCTCGGTTTTGCGGCGTCGAGCATTGTCCGTGAGCAATTGGCGCATTGCCCGCGCCGCGACGCAAAAAAAGTGTTTGCGATTGGCCCATTCCGGCGTCGCGCCCGCCACAAGTTTCACATACGCCTCGTGTACGAGTGCTGTTGGTTGAAGCGTTTCGTTTGCATTGCGGCCGCGAAAAAAGCTGGCGGCCAGTTCCCGCAATTCGTCGTATACCAAGGGCAACAGGAAATCGCTGGCGGATGAATCGCCGCGGGACATGTCGTCAAGAAATTTCGTGATCTGATTATCTGACAACTTCGGTTTACCTGCACGCACGAGTTTATGCCATGTAATGTAATGGAAGCGACTCACATTTATCGACTGCGAATCCGATCGCGGCACGAAATAAGGCAAACCATATCCGACTTGGGTCGCCGACGTGCGCCGGAGTCGGTCGTTCGGATTTTGTCCGCCGTTCGGTGCCACCCATTTTTTACCGGGCTTCCCGGCTGCGATGCTGGATATAGCTCGCTTCGTGAGGATGAACGGACCGCGAACATGGTTCTGAGCCCGGTTTGTCCAAAGGTGCCTGAAGACAGCCGCGAGTCAGATTCTTTCAAGAAAAAAACTTTAATTTTGCGCGAATCATGTAGGCGCTGCGTTGGGTGTTTTGAGCCCGGAGCGACCGGGGCCGGAAGCCCTCGCGGGGAAGCGACGGCACTTTTTCAATGACACGATTTCAGGAGCATGCTCATGATTCATGGCAGCACGGGAAAATTGAACGTTGCAATTGCAACACTTTCATTGGCGCTGACAACCACTGCATTTGCTGCGGGACCACCCACGGCTCTTACGTATCAGGGGCAACTGTCCGATGGCGGCGTCCCGGTCGACGGTTCCGTGGACCTGCAATTTCGAATGTTTAACGCGGCAACGGGAGGCCAGCGCATCGGTGCAATCGTCACGGCGAACGACGTGCCCGTTGTCAACGGCGTGTTCACCATCGACGTGGATTTCGGGACAACACCCTACACGGAGAATGCTGCCCGCTGGCTGGAAATCAACGTCGACGGCATCTGGCTTGAGCCGCGTCAACGTCTGACGGGAGCGCCATTTGCTCTGAATACCCGGGGACTCAATGTCGACAGCGCCGGAAACGTAGGAATCGGAACAACCAGCCCGCAATCGCGCTTCGACGTAAACGGGGATGTGAAAGTCGTGGGCGAATTGCAGCTCGATGGCCATATCTCACTCGACGCGGCACCGACGCGCATTGACTTTCAGACCTTTCTGTCGCAGATCGGCGTTCCCGGTCTGGTGTTGAACAACACGGCGTCCGGCTCGACGGCAATGTCGTTCCGAAACTCGCAATTGGAGTGGCTCATCGGGCAAAATCAATCGCCGGCGGGTACCGGATTTGGCGACTACTTTGTCTTCGAAGGCGGCGCAAACGAGAATCGCATCCTGATCGAGCAGGGCGGCTCCGCCACGGAGATACAACTAAACGGGAACGTTGTCGTATCGCGCGATTTGGAAATCAACGGCGACCTGCACGTGGACGGAATCCAGGTGACGCCTCAAAACCAGGTTCTCATCGGAACCCCCACAACCATTCCCGGTGCCAACAACGGCCGACTCTATGTTTACGGCGGGGATATCGTCCTCGATGAACCGGCGTCCTCCCTACGATTTGGGAGTTCCGCGGGTGACACACGATCGGGTATTTACGGGACGGATGATGACGATCTGGAATTGTGGGCGGACGGGCGGCAACGCGTAACCATCTACGAAGAGAACGGCAAGAGTGTGCT
>JBFWWY010000237.1:0-5875 GCA_050245935.1 Phycisphaerae bacterium
CAACGTCGTAGTCGGCGGGATTCGAAAGGCCGAACTCACCGTCGAAGTACAACCCGAAAAACTGGTCGAATACGACACGACCCTCGCTGAAATCGCCCGCCGCATCCGCGAAACCAACCTTGATCTTCCCGCCGGAACGCTGAAAACCGTCGGCGAAAACATCGCGATCCGCACCCTCGGCGAATCCGACAAAGCGAACCAGATCGCCGAAACGATTATCCGCACGTCACCGTCCGGCCGCGTCGTCCGCGTGCGCGACGTCGGGCAAGTGATTGACGGCTTCGAAGATGTGGACCTCACCGCGCGCTACAACGGTCGTCCCTGCGTCGATGTCACGGTCTACAAAACCGGCGATCAGGACGCCATCGAGATTGCCAATAAAGTCAAGGCGTACGTCGCCGGCAAAATGCACCAGGAGCTGCCGCGAACGTTCGCCATGCGATTCCAGAACGCATTGGGCAACACCACGCCTGAACAGGAAATCTACGCTGCCGCCGCGGCCGACGCATTTCCCCCCGGTATGCAGCTTGAAATCCACAGCAATCTGGCGCGGTTTATCGAAGGTCGACTCGAACTTCTGACGCGCAACGCCGTCTTCGGCCTGATCCTCGTGTTTGTATCGCTCCTGCTTTTTCTGAACTGGCGTGTCGCGTTCTGGGTCATGATCGGCTTGCTAATCTCCGTCTGCGGCGCTCTCATGCTCATGCAGATGCTTGGTGCGTCGCTCAATCTCATCAGCATGTTCGGACTCATCGTCGTTCTCGGTCTGCTCGTCGACGACGCGATCGTCGTCGGCGAAAATATCTACGCGCGCGTCGAGCACGGTGAAGATCCTCATCTCGCCGCTGTTCGCGGAGCCGAAGAAGTCGCGTGGCCCGTCACCATCGCCGTCATGACCACCGTCGGTGCTTTCTTTCCGCTGCTCTTCATCGAAGGACAGATCGGCGATTTCTTCGGCGTTCTGCCAATTGTTGTCATGTGCGCGCTCGCCGTATCCCTGCTCGAATCGCTGTCGATTCTCCCCAGCCACCTCGCCGACTGGCTCCACCCGATGAAGCCGCGCGAAGTCGCTGCCGCGGCCGACAGTTTCGGTCGCCGCCTGCTGACCAAATTCTTTTTGGAACCCTACGAGAAAATTCTTCACGTAACGGTCAGATATCGTTATGTCTCAGCGGCGATTCTTCTCGCGTTGCTGATGATCACGATGGGTCTATTCATGGGGCTCGACAACACCGGCAAACCAATCCCGGGCGGCCGCGTTAAATTTGTCTTCATCCAGAACATGGATTCCGAAACCTTGCTGGCAAATCTGGAAATGCCGATCGGAACGCCCGTTGCTGCGACGAGCGCGGCCATGAAAAAGCTCGAGAACGTGATCCTGGATCGCGAGCGATTCCCCGAAATCAGCAACATGTTTTCGCTGATCGGGGCGCAGGTGCAGGCCGACGAAGGCGGCGCAACCGCCAGCGCCAACTCTCATCTCGCGCAAGCCATCATTGAACTGACCCCGTCCGACCAGCGCGACAAAACCAGCGATCAGTTGATCAACGAATTTCGCGCCGCCGTTGGCGTCCCGCAAGGCGTGAACTCGCTCCGCTTCAATGCGATTCACGGCGGCCCCGCCGGTGCCGAGATCGAGATCGAAGTCACGGGCAGAAACGAGGCGCACCTCAAGGAAGTGTCCGACGAACTGAAAGCCGAACTCGCGAAATACGAAGGCGTCTTCGACATCGACGACGACAATGACATCGGCCGGCGCGAAATGCGTATCACACTCCGCGACGCCGCGCGGCCGCTTGGGTTGTCGACCCAGTCGCTCGCAACGGAAGTTCGCGGCGCATTCTTCGGCATCGACGCCCGCACGCTGCAACGCGACGACGAAGATGTCGACATTCGCGTCCGGTTTCCCGAAAGCCGGCGTCGGAACATCTACGAACTCGAGCAACTCCGCATCGCGACGCCGCTTGGCGGCAGCGTTCCGCTGACCGAAATCGCCGAAATCGAAGAGGACAGCGGATACTCCGCGTTACGACGCGTCAATCAGCGCCGCGCCATCACCGTCAGTGCCGACGTGGACCAGACCGTGACCACTGCCGACCTCGTGCTCGGCGATATGGCGCAAAAGCTCGAGCAACTCCGTCTGACATACCCCGGCACCCGGATCGATTTCGCCGGCAAAAAACTCGAGTCCCGCAAATCGTTCGGAAGTCTCAAGCGCGACTTCCTGATCGCACTCGCGATTATCTATGTCATGCTTGCCGGCCTTTTCCGCAGCTACCTGCAACCATTCGTCGTCCTTACCGCGGTGCCCTTTGGCATGATCGGCGCAGTATGGGGACATCTTGTGATGGGGTATCCACTTACAATCCTTTCGATCATCGGCATCGTCGCGCTCAGCGGAATTGTTGTAAATGACTCGCTGATCATGGTGGACTTTATCAACAAGGAAATCGCACGCGGATCGCAACTGTTTGACGCCGTCATTACGGCGGGAAAACGTCGTTTGCGACCCATTTTGCTGACGTCCGCAACCACGATTCTCGGGCTCGGACCGCTTATGCTGGAGCAGAGTTTCCAGGCCAAGTTCCTCATTCCGATGGCGATCTCCATCAGCTTCGGACTGCTGTTTGCCACGCTTCTGACGTTATTGGTTGTTCCATCCTTCTACCTCATTCTTCACGACCTCAAAACTGTCGCAGCACGCATATTTGTGGGTCGCGTTTCCGCAAGCGAACAGACGCCGGCACCCGCGTGAGCGCGTGTGCACCGCAACGAAGGCTGCATATGCCGGCTGTCTGCCCTCTTTCGCGGAGAACCTGCAAGCCCACCAGAGAGCACGCCTGCGGAGGATTGCATCGCTCCCGCGCGAGGCGTACCATCCCAACTGATTGAAAGCGGCATCTGCACCGGATTAGACACACTTGAGTACCATGACCCAGCGATTTCTCGTAACGTCCGGCCTCCCCTATTCCAACGGCCGTCTCCACGTCGGCCACATCGCGGGGGCGTATCTTCCCGCCGACACGTTCGTCCGCTACCAGCGCATGCGCGGCAACGACGTCCGCTTTATCTGCGGCAGCGACGACAACGGCGTTGCGATCGAGATCTCCGCGCTCAAAGCGAACACGTCGCCGCAGGAAATCTGCACGCACTTTCACAACAAACAGCAGCAGGATTTCGCCGGGCTTAACATCGACTTCGACATCTACGGCGGCACGCACCAGCCGGAATTCAAGAAACGCCACGAAAAGTTCAGTCAGGATTTTTTCCAGCGAATCCACGAGAAAGGCTTCTTCACAAAGCGAAAATCGAAGCAACTCTACGACCCGAAAGCCGAACGCTTCCTGCCGGACCGCTACGTGAAGGGCATCTGCCACCATTGCGGCGACCACGAAACCAACGGCGATCAATGCGACCGCACCGGCGCGATCATTGATCCACTGCTGCTCAAAAACCCGGTCAGCACGATCACCGGCACACCCGCCGAAGTGCGCGAAACAACGCACTGGTATCTGAAGCTGAACAATTTTGAGAAGCCCTTGCAGGAATGGCTCGAATCGAAGCGCGGCCAATGGCGCTCCAGCGTGCTGAACTTCGCGCTCGGCCAAATCAAGCAAGGTCTCCCGGAACGCGCGATGACGCGCGACATCGCCTGGGGCATTCCGGTCCCGCTCGACGATCCGGATGCCGCCGACAAAGTGCTGTTCGTCTGGTTCGATGCGCCGATCGGCTATATCTCGTTCACCGCGCAGCTCTGCGCCGAACGCGACGGCAACGACGAACGCTACAAGGATTGGTGGGCGAGCGAGGATTGCGACATTATCCACTTCATCGGCGAGGACAATACGGTCTTTCACGCGTTGATCTGGCCGGCGATGTTGATGGCGGACGGACGGCACGAGCTGCCGGCGCAGGTTGTCGCGAACAACTTCGTGAATATTAAAACCGGCAGCAGCGAAGAGAAGGTGAGTAAATCCAAGACCGCCGACGAATCGCCGGTATGGATCGAAGAATATCTCAAGAAGTTTGAGGCCGACGCGCTGCGGTATTATCTGACCGCAATCGCGCCGGAGACCGCGCGAACCGCGTTCGAGCCGAAGGATTTCATCAATCGCGTCAACGGCGAGCTCGTGGCGGCGTTTGGCAATTTCGTGAATCGCTCGCTCACGTTTGCCGCGAAATACTTCGATGGCGTTGTGCCAGCGACAAAAGACCAGACTGCCGAAGACAAAGCCCATCTCGCAGCGGCGGCAACAGCGCTCAACGAAATCGGCGCGTTGATTGAACAATACAAGTTCCGCGCTGCGATCGAGGCATTCATGGGCTACGCGCGCGACTGCAACGAATATCTTGCGCGGCGCGAGCCGTGGAAAACGCGCAAGGACAATATGGACGACTGCGCCGCGTGTATTGCGACGTGCGTGCATGCGATTCAGGCGCTTGCTGTCATGTGCGCTCCGTTCCTGCCGACGACCGCAGAACGCATCCGTGCGCAGCTCAACTGGCAACCGGCGAGCGTTGAGTGGAAAATCCCTGCAATGCTTACGACCGGTCACAAACTCGGCGAACCGGCGATCCTGTTCACCAAACTCGAACCCGACGTGATGGATGCATAAACGACGAAACGTTTGCAGAACACGTGCAACGTTAGCTACGCCTCACTGACGACGTCACGCAAACGTCCAGAATCTTGAGAATACCGCTAGGCTCCTCATCATGAATCAGACACAGTACCGCTTGTTGATCCTCCTGGCTGCAATCCTTGCGGCCCTCGCACCCGGTTGCAAACAACCGACGCCTGCTACGGTCGCACCGGCCACCGATATTGAATTTGACGAGAGTTCCGCGACCGCTGTCGCGCGTGCGATGCTGACGGCAATGGAGCGCGAAGTTAGCGCCATTGCCGCAAAGGATCGCAACGCTGCAGCAAGTTATCGCGCGCTGATCGAAGAAGAGCTGGCAAGCCTGCGTGCGGTACAATTGGTGAACGGCAATGCTGTACATACCTCGGAAGAAGCGCTGAAATTTTATCGCAGTCTCACGGCACGGTGGGAAGCGGAGATTGCCTACTATCTTCCTGACGTGGATTACGCCGAACTTCGCGAAGTCCGGCACGAGAACACTCCGGAGGGAGAGGTCGTTTCCGTTCACGTTCCCGCAAGGAATTCGGGGGACAAAGCAGTGATCCGGCTCGATCTTGCCAAAACCGCGCCGGAGCAGTGGCAAGTGGGTGCCGTGCTGTTTGTGCCGCCTTCAAAAACGACCGGACCCAGCGATCAGCCGGTATCCATCACAAATCCTCCGACCGTGACACCTCCCCAGAACGATGCACCACCCGAACCCTGATGATTGCATTGTTGCGGTTTCGTCTGCATGGGCACCGGCACCCACGGGTATCATTCGTCTCTGTGGCCGTGACAGCTTTCGTATCGTCGCGGGGATCATCGCAGAACCTGTTGCTGCGGAGTCCGCGGCACCGCGCGCTGTTCGTACTGCATTGCGCGTGTTTGGTGAAGCAACCATCCCGGCGGATATTTACGTCTTTCCCCCGGCCAAAAGTTATTCCGGCACCGAAACGGTGGAAATTCATACGATCGGTTCTCTCCCGGTGTTACGGTGGGTTTCGCAAGCGCTGATCCAACGGGGGGCCCGCCCCGCAGTAGCGGGCGAGTTCACCTCCCGTGCATTTTTGAACGGACGGCTGTCGGCTTCCCAGGTCGGCGCGGTGCTGACACTCATTCACGCGGAAAATGACTACGTTGCGCGGCAATCCGCACGTACGCTCGGAAATCGGGAAGTATTCTCCACGCGAATCGCCGATCGGCTTGCCGGGATTCTTGCCTTGATCGAAGCGGGAATCGACGGTGTGGAAGAA
>JBFWWY010000238.1:0-5859 GCA_050245935.1 Phycisphaerae bacterium
TTATTGGTCCAGATTCCGGTGTAGAGATTGCGATAGCGATCGTACCCCGTGATGCCCAGACCGGAGTAGTCGATTCCTTTCATCGTGCCGTCGGCCGCGGGCATCGGCATCTTGCCTTTGTGTTCTTCCATGACAAAACGACCGCCATGAATCGACTTCACCGAGGATGTGCCCTTGGTCTCGATCGGTTCACTTCCCGGACCTGCCCACCACATGCGTGTTACCGTATCCCATTCGCCGACCGTTTTCTGCAGGAACTCGTGCTGAGGACCGGCTTCCGTGGTTTTCATCCATTTGTCCATCATCTCCTGCATTTGGGCGGCGTTGGGTGGTTGCTGTGCGTCAGCCTGCTGCGAAATGGCCGATTTGAACGCGACGCCGACGGCAATCGCGGCGCACACGATCCACAACCCTTTGCTGTTGGTCTTCATCCGCTGTCCTTTCATCATTTGAGTTTTTTTGAACCTGTTCACGGGAAGACTAATTTTGACCGAACCGCCCAAGGTTCGCAATCTCAAGCAATTCCCGGGCACTTGTGAAAACGTCGCCGCGCAGGCGCATTCTGTGAGTCCACCCTGGCCAAGCAGAAAGACCGTCCCATCTGAACAGTCACAAATTGCGTCTGAAACGGATGTCTACACCATCTATTCTGATTCATGGGGAGCACGCGTCGTCCCCTCTGGCAAGGCATTTGCCTCCATGGCCGAGCGCAAGGCGGCGAACTTCTTCGGATTGTTTGTCTCAAAAAAGGTGCGGGCAACGTCCCAATCACCGCCGGTCTTCCAGCCACAACTCACAACAATTAACGTCGTTCCGCGTTCCCCGGTTTCCTTGAGGTGATAAATTGTTTGTGTTTCCTTCACGACACGCAACGCGCCCACGGTTTCCGGGAGTCGTGCCTGCGTTGCAAGCATCCGTTCCGGTTCATACGCGAGAATCGTGGTTTCAAAGGTGTCCGGCCCGTCGGTCCCCTGATCGGTGTGGTAGTTGGTGAGAATCTTGCCGCCGACTCGAAAATCGACCGCGACAACCGGGGCCGCCCAGTGTTCGAGCCCGGCCTTTGTCGTCAGAAAATGCCAAACTCTGCTCGGCGGCGTGTCGAAATTCTCCACAAACCAGATTGAGGTTGGCTTCGGATCGTGCGCTGAGGTCTGTTCTTCGAAGTGCTTCTTCAGATTCGTCAGCACGTAGCTCCATGCCCGGTCGAAATATGCATAGCCGGCTTCCCACTCCTCGCCGTCTTTCCAGCCATGTTGCTCGAATCGAACCCATGTCTGATCGTTGCTGAGCGCCGCGAACTGCAGGACGACATAAGTTTGCTGGTTATGATCGCGCAGTTGCGGGATGGACGGCGGGAAGTTCCATGTGAACGAGAGCATTTCGTGGGGCAGAAAGCTGAGAATCTGGCAGCCTTCGGAACCACGTTTTCCTTCCGGTGCGTCAAGACTCATGTACACCTCGAATTTGCCGCCGATCTTGAGGTCGATGGCGGCGTCTGCGCCGAAGAACGAACGAATGCCATCGCGCGTCGTCCAGTATTTCCACACGGCATCGCGGCTGGCCTGTACAACAACGTCCTTCCTCAGTACGCGCTCGGTTGCGTTTTGTGTTGGGGGTTCCGCGATCAGTGGGGTAGTTGTCACAATCAATCCGAAAACGAGTGTGATGACATACCGCAATCGGAACTCAGTGTGCGTCATGGGATCCTCTCGAAATTGGGTCGAAATTAGTTGGTCGCCCAAACAAGTTACCCGGCGAAAGTGTTTGTCGTCAACGTCAGGGGAAGTGCGAAATCAGGAAAGGCAGGTAACTCTCCGGCGGAATTCCCGCAAATAGGCAAACACCTAATTAGGCAAAGGCGATACAGGGGAATGCCGGAATGCTCTCGACTACGGAAAACTGTTCGGAAAACGGGCTTGCAATGCCTAACAAAAACCGTACATTGTAAGCATGCGATTTCGAGTTGAATCTCGAATGCCATCCGCTAGCGACGGGCTCGGCCGGCCAGGGAATTGAACGTCAAGGATGACGAGCCGCCCGGATGCATGATCCCCCGCGGGGACTATCTATGCGTCCCGGCGTAATGCAGCCGACGCCTATCTATTCGAGGAGATCAGCGGATGTCACAACGACAGAACAAAGAGGAACTGGGACGCGCCCAGGAAATCATTCGGATTCAGGCCGTTTTGCCTTTTTTTTCCCCGCGCGAGCTTTGCGGGCTGGCGGATTATCTGGAGCGGGACGTCCAAGCGCGCTGGCAGCGCCTTCGACAAAAGCCCGAATTTCGCCGTCATCCGCATCCGCGAATTCTGCCTCCCACTCGCGAAGCCGCTGGATTGCCTGAAGACGGAGGCGGGGATTCTCAATCATGAGCAGGAAACCGGCAGCACAGAACCGTGTGACCCAGTGTCCCTGGGCCTTGGCTTCCTCGTACATGTTTTTCATCACTTCTTCGACCTGAAAATTAATCTGCGGGCGTCGCTGGGCGCGGGCCATAGTCCTATCCTTTCCAGAGTGTAAGTATTCCCTAGATTCTCAGTATGGCGCGGAAACCGCCGGTTGTCCAGCAAAAACGCGCGAACGCCTGTTCGGCGCAGAAAGCGCTTCCGTAACGCGGCGTGATTTCAAACGCGCGCGACGCCCAACACACCTGCGAACCCATCGCCGGCGAATTTTCCGAGGAGAACGGAAAAGGGCGCATCGAAACAAGCAGTAGAACGCGGCCCGACGTGTGACATCCGGCTGAATTCGCGGCAACCTGAATGAAATTCGCAGTAAACTGTGAAGATCCGATATAAATTCGTTTCGGCTTCTGTGAAGCCGAGCCTGAAACGTTGTCGTAATCGGGAAGAGAGAGAAATGCGAAGTCATCCTGGCCATTTCGCCGCCATCCTTGGCGTGCTTATTTCCGCGTCCTCCCTGTGCGCACACGAATTGGACCATTTCTCCCTGCCTGTCCAACGACCCATCGCGGATCTTGGCGATTACATGACCGAAGTCTATTACGACAACCTGGTTGCCGCGGTGACAAAGGTCAACAAACGTATCGACGATGCAATACGCCGCGGTGCGTCGGAGTCCGAACTCGCGCGGCTCCGTTCGGCGCGAACGGTAGTCTCCGCATTCGTCGCGGAGTTTCCGCCCGTTGTGATTTACATCGAAGATCTGGAAGCGATCGTGCGCGGCCGGAAGCTTCAGGATCGCTACCCGGGAAAACTGGTCGCATGGCGACCCGCACCTTCGGTGTTCGATGAGACGCATTTTCCGATCGACACCAAAAGTTTTTTTCTTCTGTGGCGATCTTCACTGCTCAAGGTGAACGGCGTGTTCCTCGGCACGGACAAGTTCGGCCACTTTCTGCACAATGGTGCCAATTACTATGCCGAATATCATCGCGTGCTGGACCGGGGCAGCACTTCCGCCGAAGCGCTCCATGCGGCGATTCAGCTCGGTGCGGGAAACAATTTTCTCCTTTCGGAGAAGTACACGCTCGGAAAACTGACCTCGGGTGTCGTTTCCAATGCCGATTTGGCTGCGAACTACTTCGGCATGCAGTTTCTGCGGAATTTTGACGAGCCGATTTCAGTCGCGAAGAGTACCCGTCCCCCCATCCTGCGAATGGTGCAGGGCAGACACGAAATCGCACCGCATGTGAGCCGCACATCCGACTTCCTGACCCGCTTTTTTACCGACCATTACGACGAAGTGCTGAATCCGAATCAGTACGACGTATTGGTCGAAGCGGCGATGCGCAATGCACTCAAGCGACGTCGCGCCACGATTCTGAGTTTCTATTGCGACCCAAACGGCGAGCCATTGACGGCGTCATTCTTCCGACAAAAGCAACTCGACTTGCGCACACTATGGGGAGAAGAGTACGGATACCTCGATCATGACCGCGGCGTATTCAGCGTAGTCGACATCGTATGGCCTGCGGTGAAATCCGACACAGACAAGAAAACGCTGGCGTTGGTGGAAGCCGCCGAAGCCGGCGATGCCGCCCGCGTCCGAATGCTGCTCGACAGCGGCGTCTCGGCCAATGCGACGCTCTCTGTAGAGGGTTTGCTGCCGGCGGAGAAAGGCGCGACCGCGCTACATTATGCGGCGGTTGGAAAGGAACCGTCGGTTGTTGGTTTGCTACTTGCGGCGGGCGGAAATCTGAAGGCGACGACCGCTCGGGGAGTTACGCCTCTGCACAAGTCGGTCATGTCCCCGCGGCTCATTTCTACCTGGATTCAGGCCGGCGCTGACGTTGACGCCGTCGACCAGGACGGACGTACACCGCTCCATTGGGCGGCACGTGCCAATGCGCCAGACGCGATCTTCGCGCTGCTGGGGCATGGCGCGACGCTGCATGCGACGGACAACAATGGAAATACGCCGCTTCATGACGCGGCATATGCCGGCGCAGTGGAATCCACGTCTGCTCTGCTGTCGCGTGGCGCGGAAACGTCGCGACGCGCGAGGTATGGTGTGACGCCGTTGCATGCCGCTGTGTTGGCGCATCGTCCGGAAGTAGTCGAAACACTTCTCCAGCGCGACCGTGCAAGCCTTCATCTGACTGATGACATGGGTCGCAGCGCCGCCGTACTCGCTGAATCACTCGGCGCCGCGCGATGCAGCGTGCTTCTGAATCAGCATGCAACGCCTTCAGGGGGACAATTCCGGCAGGTCGAAAATTCTGTTCGTTCGAAATAAGGGGGACGTCCGGATTCATATGGCTGCGCCCGCTGGTTTTCCCAACCGGGATTCATCGTTCTCTCATCCCCGCACCTGTGCTGAAGCTTGTCGATGTTCGGCAATTCGGCTACATCTCCCCTCATGGAATATCCGAGTCCACAATTGAAAAGCGTGCGCAGATTTCCCGCGCGCCGAGCAGGTCTGATTTTTCTGCTCGCGGCTTCCTCGCTCTCTGCGGGTTGCGCCGCCGGGGGACCCCTGGCCGGTTGGAAAAGACATGTGGAACGCGCCGTCCAAGTGAATGGAAAGGTCGACTTTGGGCAACTGTACCGCTTTGCCGAACAAGATGCTCATGCTTCACCGGGATTGATCGCGGTGCGTGCGCTCAACCTTGAAAGTGGAGGCCTCTGGCCATTCACGTCGCAATTTGACGTCGTGGGAATCTTTCTCGGCGTGGATCGTCAATCGCGAACCCCAGCGTACGCATTTCTCACCGGTGTCGTTCAACTGGATCGTGGCAATATCGGGAAGGACAGAGTGGAGCATGAGTTGACCGATGTTCGACTCGCGGTCGCCACGGAAATGGGCAATCAGCTCCGATGGACGATTTCTCCGCGAGATGATGACGCGCTGAACGTGTATGAAAAATACCGTAGCGAACCGGGGACGGGTCTGATTCTCTATCCATTTCCCAATGCCGCCGATCGCTACCGATTGGAACATCGCGGCGAGGCACTGCACTGCGTGGAGGAGCGCTCCGGAGCGGAGTGGACGGTCACCGTGGGCAGATAAGCGGGAATCTCACCCCATTTACAGGCACCGGCACAGGGCCGATTTTCAGAGAAACCACTTTACGGCATTTTCAAAGACCGTTTTTCCTGTGACGCGTTCTGCTGCATGCTTCGATTTCCAGCAGGGGTGCGCGGTGTGATCGATAAATCGATCGGGATGCGGCATCAGCCCGAAAATTCGCCCGGTGTCGTCGCATAGACCTGCGGCATCGAGTTCGCTGCCATTCGGATTCGCGGGACCGGGATGACCACAATCGCCCTGCGGGGAAACGTACCGCACTGCGACGAGGTTCCGGGCGCTCACCTGTGCGCGGACGTCGTCGTTTGCGAAAACGACTCGTCCCTCGCCGTGGGCAATGGGAACGTCAAACGATTGACCTTTGGTGAG
>JBFWWY010000239.1:0-5851 GCA_050245935.1 Phycisphaerae bacterium
GCCGCGTGCCATCGTCACTGCCGGCAAATGGATTGTCATCAGGAATGGCATACGGATCGCCGCGATCCACATCAATGCGAAGAATTTTTCCAAGCAACTTCGTCAGATCCTGCGCGTTTCCAATCACCGGCGTATGGCCGTCGTCCGTATCGTCTGCGCCGCCACCGTCACCGGTCGCGATATACAGCAACCCGTCGTGCGGACCAAACGCCAGTTGTCCGCCATTGTGATTGTTCTGCGGCTGATCAATTTCAATCAATACACGTTCGGAACTCAGCTCCGCTCGGTTGGAATCCGCCGCACTGACCCGAAATTCGCTCAATCGCGTCGCAGAGCGCTCCGCCAGCGAATAATAAACATAGAACAAGCCGTTCTCGGAAAAACGCGGATGAAATGCCAGGCCGAGCAAGCCGCGTTCGTCATACGCCGCATTCAGCGGCGCGACCCGATCGCGAATATCAAGAAACGGCGTCGAAAGCAGCGTGTCGGACGAATCGAGGACGCGGACCCGCCCCGCTTGTTCGGCAATGAACAATCGCCCGGAGCCGTCGCCCGCGTGCGTCAGGACCACCGGCGCCGCCAGTCCGCGTGCCACTTCGTCCAATGCCAGCGAGGGGCCGGTCGGTGACGGTTGCGGAAACAGTGGACATCCCGCGCCGGCGGCAAAAGAGAACAGCACGGCCGAAAGAACGAGAATTACATACGCACGCATGTTGCACCCCCGAATGATCTGTGAATCGAATTCTCTGCGTAAATTCTCACCGCAAAGCGCGCGCTTCGCAATCGGCGTCGCGGATCGCTACCATATCCATAATTGTGCCCGAGCAGAAAAAACGGCGCACACGCGGTCTGCAAACTCGTAAGAAGGAAAGAATGTTTCAACGTACGCCGTATTCAAACGTGCCCGCGGGCGTCAAACTTCCGGATATCGTCAACACAATCGTGGAGATCACCCGCGGTCGACGAACGAAATTTGAAGTCGATAAGCACACCGGTCTGATGAAACTCGATCGTTATCTCTACTCCGCGAGTCATTATCCCGGCGACTACGGGTTTATCCCGCAAACCCTTGCCGAAGACGGTGATCCGTTGGACGTGCTCGTCATGGTCAACGAACCCACCTTCGCTGGATGCCTGATCGAGACGCGCGTCATCGGGCTTTTCAAAATGACGGATCGCGGGGCCAACGATTTCAAGATTTTGGGTGTGCCGGCGAGCGATCCGTTGTTCGCGGAAATTCAGGACTTGAACGATGTGCCCAAACATTACCTGCGCGAAGTCGAACACTTTTTCGCCACTTACAAACAATTGGAAGGTGTCGAAACCGCCACGCTCGGCTGGGCCCCGGCCGCAGATGCCGCGCGCGAAGTGGAATCCTCCGTAGACCGTTTTGTGCACGAGATTGGCGTTCGGGCCAAAAGTGGGCGCTAAGCCGACTTCCACAACAGCTTTCGCCGGCGACGCGACCGCAACTCGCGCCATGTTGCAGTCAATTCCGTCTCCGTGCGCCGAACAGAACGCCCACACCAGGAGGACGAAGACGTTCGCCCTCTCCAGTCGATCTTTGATTACCGTGCTTTAGTATTCCACCACCCGCGGCAACCGTTGTGCTTCCGCGATCCAGCCATTCACACTCTTCTCACTCGGCAATGTTCGAACCAGCTTTTTGGTTTCATTTACTTCCGACAACTTGGCCGCAAGATTGGTGCCGTTGCGCTGTGCCAGTTCGGGTACGGTATCAACGCCTGCGGCCTCCAGCAGTTCGGCATACTCGGATCCCACGCCAGTGATGCGGAACAAGTCCGCCATATTTACAAACTTCAGGATCTGCGCTTCTCCGATGCCGGAATTCGACGCGAGATCGCGTCGACCTTTTTTCGTTTTGCCTGCAGACAACAAACCGTCCGTATCGGTGACGCCGGCGCCCCGGAGTTTCTCGCCGATCACGGGACCGATTCCTTCCAATTCTTCGATTTTGTAATTCGCCATCGCTTTGTCGCTCCTGTCAGAAGTGCGCAGATCTGCCCGTCCGGAGTGCAGCACAGACGACGGAACTCTATCTCGAAATTCGAAATCGGACCAACTGCTCCACTTGGCGCGCGGCACACGTGCGACGGAATAAAAATCCGAACTAACCCGCGAACGCGAATCGCTGTCTGTTAGGTTGACCCGCGAACTTCGGCGGATTTCGGTTCCTTCCCAGGAGACGTGTATCCACTTGGACGGGGTGTCGGGTCAGATTCGCACACGTGATTAAGCGATCGGCGTAAAAGTCCTGCGCCGATCGCCATTGATGCGCCCTTCAATCCGTCACTCGGCGAGCCGACATGGATTGGAGGGCCATTTTTTCTTTCGAAACCCGCAGACACCTTGCATTTCAAAAACGACAGCGGTATCTTGGTTGGTCAACCAACTATTGGAGAGCGAGTGTCGCCAGCATCCTCAACACGCGAACGAATCGTGGAAGCCGCCATGGACTTATTCGTCCGTCAAGGCTACGAACGCACCGGCCTGGCGCAAATCGCGAAGGTCGCGGAAGCAAAGCCCGGCAGCATCTACCACTTCTTTCCCACCAAGGAAGATTTGCTCAAGGCCACCCTGGAAAAGCGCCTGGTGGACTGCTTCCCGATCGTGATGGCGCACGTCTGGAAGCGCGTCGACGATCCGCTCGAACGAATCTTCGGTGTGCTCGACGGCTATCGACAAATGCTGCTCATGACCGAGTACGAACACGGCTGCCCCATCGGCAATCTCGTACTCGAAGTCGCCGAGAGTTTGCCGGGCACGCGTCCCCTGCTCGCAGCGAACTTTGACAACTGGAAAAGTTTCATCGCCGAGTGTTTTGAAAACGCACGCGACCGCTTACCCGAAGACAGCGACCCGAATCAACTCGCCACGTTTGTCCTGACAACGATGGAAGGCGCGGTCATGCTCGCGCGGACCTATCGCAATCTCGACGCGTGGGACGCCGCTATCGCAATGCTCCGCGATTACGTCGATCGACTCGTCGCCGACGGTCGCGGCTGGGACGTGTCGCACGCCAACAGATCAAATTCAAACTGACCCCGGAGTTCCGAAATGAAGTTTGTCGCTTTCTCTGCCATGTTGTGCTATTCCCTCGTGATGCAGAGTTTCGCCGCGGAAAACCCCGCGGAGCCGCGAAATTCTCCCGAAGACGCGCGCACTGCTATGAAGCATCTCGAGCCGCTCGTCGGCAATACCTACGTCGCGCAGTTTCCCGGCGACCAGAAAATGACGGACACCGTCTCCTTCGAATCCATCCTCGATGGCCGCTTCATCCGCAGCGTGCACGTCGTCCGCAGCGCCGACGGGCAGGCGGTCTATCGCGGCGAAACAATCTACGGCTATGACATGCGCGAAGGGAAGTTGTTTTATTCGTACTTCAACACCACCGGCGGATTCATCTACGGCACAGGCGAATACAAAGATGGCGCCGTACTCTGGATCGGCGAAAATCACGCCGACCAGACCCAGCCCCGCCGCACCCGCAACGAGACGGCTTCGATCAGCAGCGACGGATTCACCGCCACCGCCTATTTCGAACGCGACGGCGAATGGCAAAAGCGCTGGACTCTCGAATTCAAGCGCCAACCTGTAACCACCACTGACAGCTCAACCGCCGACTCCGGCGAAATATCTCCCGCTCGTTCTGAGAAAGCAGGTACGTAAATGGAAATCAGCTTCGTGGCGGTAAAACCCCTCGCCATCATTCTCGCCGCCGTCGTCGCGTTTGTCATCGGCGGCATCTGGTACGGTGCATTGTTCGGCAAAACCTGGCCGAAATTACACGGCTACGAAGGCGAAAAGCTCGACGCAATGGCAAAATCTCAGGCGAAAGCGTTTGGGATCATGTTTGCCGCAGAGGTCGTCATGGCGATCGGCCTCGCCATTCTGATCGGCACGTTCGGCATTCACTCGGCCACCGGCGGCGCGATGCTCGGCTTTTTGTTGTGGGCTGCGGTCGGCATCACCGAGACCGCGCTCCAGAATGCTGCGCATCGCAAATCCCTGGCCGCGTACGCAATCGACGTCGGACATCAATTGCTTTACCTGCTTGCCGCCGGCGCAATCATTGGCTGGTTTGCACCAACCGCATGAGTCCATCTTTCTGAAATTCGAAAAGTGTTGGAATTTGTTGCCCCTTCTGGAATGAGATCCCGAAGCATGAAAAAGTTGAGTTGGTTACGACACGCTTTCGAGCTCGCCGTCCTTCTCTTCGCATCATTGGCTTATGCGTCGGAAAATACGCGCGCCGTGGATCCCCAGCGGGCTTCCTACCAGGCGCATATCGCTGCCGCAAAATACGCACTCGATCATCGCGACGCCGCGGCGGCGAAGCGCTGGCTCGATCAGGCTCCCATGTCCCTGCGCGGTTGGGAATGGAGATTGTTAAAGGGTTGCAACGACCAATCGCGCACCGCGTGGACAATTCCCGGCGGCGCCATCTACGCACTCGACCTCAGTCCCGACGGAAAGCGACTCGCCGCGGCATCGCACGACGGACATCTCCGCATCATCAATGCGGAAACAGGCAACATCATCCGGGAAATCGCTGCCCATTCGGCGGAGATGTACGGCGTGCGTTTTAGCAAGGACGGAAAATGGCTGGGTTCCGCCTCGCGCGATACCACGGCCAAAATCTGGAATGCCGAAACGTATGAAGTCGTGACCACCTTTACCCAGCACAAAGCACCGGTCACGGCAATCATATTCAATGAAGACACGACGGAAGCGGCAACGTGCAATTACCGCCTTGAAGCAAATGACGCCGGACAGCAGGTTCGCGGCACGGTCTATCGCTGGAATCCGCAGACCGGCGCGTTGGTGGATTTGCATCACACGCTAACCGGCGGCGTGAAGCCGATTAGCGCCATCGAATTCTCCCCCGAAGAGCAAACACTCGTCGCAGGAAGTTGGGGTGGCGCGGCGTGGGCCTGGAATCTCGCGGATTCATCTGAACCGCGCGAGCTGACGATTCCCGACGAAGGGCTGTATACCGCCGTGAACGATGTCGCGTTCAGCACGAACGGACAGTGGATTGTCGCCGGCGCAAAAGATCGCACCGCGCGCATCTGGAACGCCGACTCCGGCACATTGGTCGTCACTCTTCGCGGTCACGACGGCGACGTCATGGCGACCGAGTTTCAACCGCACGGGACATTGCTCGCAACCGGAAGCAGTGACGGCACCATCCGACTATGGACCGACAAGGAAGGATGGAAGGCCGCCGCAGCATTGCTGGGTCACACTTCTGGCGTCCTCGCGCTCGAATGGTCCAACGATGGGGCCCGTCTTTTCAGCGCCGATCAAAGCGGCGTGATTCGCACATGGCTGGCCGCCCCGGAAACCTTTGCGCCCCTGTTACTCCAGTATCCGCGAACCGCGATCTACACCTCGCTTTTTGATCCTTCCGGCGACTTGATTGCCGGTGCCGCATACGACGGATTCGTTGCCATCTGGGATTCGAAAACCGGCGCGCTTGTCCGTGAATGGGACGCCCATCACGAAGCGAGCTGCAATACGCTCTCATACTCCGCCGATGGCATGAAGCTTCTCACGTGTTCCTGGGACAAAACTGCGAAATTTTGGAACCCGCGCACCGCCGAGTTACTCGCGACACTCGCACACGAAGTCGGCGTGTATCACTGTGCACTCAGTCCCGACGGCACGGTAGCCGCGACGGTCCCGCGCGGTGCCGGGAAACATGAGATCCTGATCTGGAGTCTCGAAGACGAAAAAATTGTTCATACGCTCTCGGGACATACCCAAGCGATTCACCGCATTGTGTTCAGTTCGGAGGGCACAACGCTCGCCTCCGCGTCCAGCGACG
>JBFWWY010000240.1:0-5851 GCA_050245935.1 Phycisphaerae bacterium
GACGCTGCGCCGCGGCACGATAGCGCTCTTGTTCAGCGTTATCTGACTCCGCGAGACCGGTCGTTAACGCATTGATTCGCAATTGTGAAGATTTGAGCAATTTCAGTTCTGATGAGCCGGGCAACAGTGCTTCTTGCCCGGGCTGCTGCGGCTGGGCACTCTGACCCTGCTCGGCACGCTCTTGATTCTTCTGCTGTTGTTGCTCGATCGCGGCCAGAATCTCTCGCAAACCCTCAATCGCCGCGTCGAGGTGCCGCAAAGCGCTGTCCTCGACGCGCGCGTCGCGCGTCGCGCGCTCGATCTCCGTCATATCCGCAACGATCGTTTCCAGAAGTTGCGGCAGTACGACGGTTGTTCCTTCATCGACAAAAATGCGCTGGACCGCGGTCGTGCTTTCCGTGATTTCATGCTGTGCGTCGGCCAGCTTCGCCAGAATCAGCAGGTCTTCGCGGCTCAGCTCGTCACCGCGTGCCCGGTACGGGAGCACCTCTTCACGAAATTTCTCTTCACGCTCCAGCAGGTCGCGGAGCCGGCCTGCCAGCGCGCCGAGCGTTTCTTCCATTTCTTCCTGACGGATCTGACGGAGCACTTCGTCCAGCGTGTCCAGCGAGTTCTCCAGCGATTCCAACGCCTCCCGCTGCGCCGCATCCGCCTGCTCCAGGTTCCGCTCTCCCAGCCGATCGGCTGCCTCGCGCATCTGCTTACCGGCTTGTTCCAGCGCCGGTGCTACGTTCGGCGGCATTCCCGATTGCTCGTTCGATTCCACGTCGCGCTGCAATTGATCCGCAGCACGATAAATCTCACGTTGCTGGGATTCTGCATCGCGCGTTCCCGCGAGCTTTTCGACGCGCGACGCTTCTTCCTGCAACCGCCGAATCGCACGCCGCAGCCGCGCTTCGGCTTCTTCCGCCTGCTGACGGCCTGCAGCACTGTTTTCGTTTGGTTTGTCGCCTTCTTGGGAATCTGCGGACTGCCCGGCGTCGCGCATCAGTTCTGCGGCACGCTGTGCGTCGTGGGCCGCGTCACGTTGCGCACGACGTACACGATCGTCCGATGCTTCCGCCGCGGATTGCTCCAGTTCCCGGCTCACCTCGGCCGTTTGCTCCGCCAACGTCGAGTCCTTGTCTTCCTCAGCGTTTGGATCGTTCTGATTTGAGGGATCCAGTTTGGCACGTTGCGCTTCCGCCAGACGTTCCAGCGCCTCTGCTTGCTCGCGAAGTTTTGCAGCGATTTCCAACTGCGTGCGAAGTTCGGCGGTTCGTTGCAGCGCCTGTAGCTGCGCAGCCGATAGCTTTTCCAGCGTTTTGCGTGCGAGTGCGATCGATTCCCGTTCCTCGCGAAGCCGGTCAAGCGCGCTATCCGAATCCTGGAGCAACTGCAGCATTTCCCGCAAGTCGGCGATCAGCGCATCCTGCTTGTGCGAAGCGTCCGCAAATTCGTCACTCGACAACAACTGAATGAGCTGTTCAAACCGCCGATCAAGGTCGGACTCGCCGTCTTTTCGCAGTGCATCGCGGAGTTTTTCCGCCTGCGCCGGCTCGCGCTCCTCAATCATGCGAAGCAAGCGCACCATTTGTGAGCGCAGCCGATCGACTTGTTCTTCAACCTGAGATTGTCGCCCGGCAAGGGCATTGCGCGCATCCGGCACCTCCGCAGCAGGCTCCTGCGCGAAAGCACCAGCGGCAACGAAACAAGCAATTCCGAGCCCGACGAAGGAAATGCGCCGCACCTTAAAACAATTCCGGTCAAGATAAGTTCTTGCCAACATATCTTATTCTATCGGCGGCGCAGGGGCCGGCTGGTTTTCGGACGCGGGCTCTGTGAGTCCGAGAATATCGTCCAGTAAACTCGAGACCTTCGCTTCCGTATCGCGATGGATCGCTTCCTGTTCCCCAATGATGTCCTGCAGCGACGAGAGCACTTCGCGATATCCTTCGCCTTCCAGCATATTCTGAAAAACGAACATCATTTCACGCAAAACGCGATCCTGCATATTCAGACAAGATTCACGCACTTCCGGTGGTGCGGATTGGCTCAGGGTTCGAAGTTCTGAAGCTGCGCGGGGAATGACATTGTCCTGCAACAAACGCAGCGGCCGCACAATGCGATCGAGAACGCGGCGTTCCTCAGCGACACGCCCGACCTTATTGACCCGCAATTCCTCGACGAGCGACTCGTATCTTTCCGCGAAGGCACCGCAGCGCGTTCCATACGATGATTGCTTTCGAGAAATCGCTTCCAGCCGGCGCACTTCCCGTGCCTCAGGGAGCGTGGGTTCGCCAATCGCCTCGAACACCTGCGTCAGTTCAACTTTCAGCGCGCGTTGATTCGCGAGCAGCCGCTCGAATTCGCTGCGCAGCTCCTGTTCGCGCTGGGCCAGCACGAGACGAAAATCATCGAGTGAAATGACGCGAAAATTAACTTCCGGACTCATTCCGATATTCGGCCCGCGCGGGTCGATGTCTTCCGCCGTTGAACGAAGCCGCAACGTATCGCCGGGGAGAACCGCCAGATTCTGCACGAGCACCGCACTGGACGCTTCCAGCCGGCGTTGCCGCGACTGGACGTGCGGCGCGAGGATCGTTTGCGGCGCTTGCGAATTGCGTTGGGCCGTGAGAGTCGCCGACGAAATTCCATACGCATCGGAAAAGGTCACACGCACTGGAATTTCGGCGATCGGCGTGAGCACATCACTTGCGCCCATCGTCACCAATTCGACTTCGGGTGCCTCGTCCGGGCGTACGCGGAAAACGAATCTGACCGGATTCGCACTCTCAATGCCGTCCGCATCGACGAGCGAGTATTCATACGTGCCGGATTGTGGATCATTCAGATTCGTCACGATCCGCAGCGCGCCGGTTTCCCCGTCTCGCAGAAACGCGGTGGATCCCACATCCGCGCCTTGCGTGTCGATGAAGCGCGCGTGCGTCACCGGCTTGTTCAACCCGACCTCGATTGCCAGCGAGGATCCGGCCAGGAGCTCGACGTTCGTTTGCCGCGCAAGGACTTGTGCCGGATCGTCCACGTACGCCGGCGGAGAAATCCGAACGACAGAATCAGTGATGCGCGGTCTTTCGACGGGTACCAGCACGAACGGCTGCGTGCGCTCGTCGTTCCCGACGATGCGAAATTCAATCTCCTGGGTCAGCACACCCAAATCCGCTACGAGCCGATCGTCGCCTGTGCGAATCATGTTTACCGCGCCCGTTTGACCATCCTGCGTGCGCCACTGCAGCGTCGCCTGACGCGGCATTTCGCCTCGGACGACCGCCGAGATGCTCACGCTGTCGCCGCGGGCCATTCTTCGTCGATTCGATGCCTCAAAATCCACGGGCTCAATGTATGTCTGTTGCGGCCAGGCCACGTCGCGCAGCAGCCAGTTTCGCGAAAACCAGATCCCCATCAGCGTCGGAAAGACAACCCACGGAAGGATCGATAAGACAAGCCCACCGACCAGCCACTGACGATTGCGCCGCAGCCGCCCGCGATCGAGGACGCGATCGAACGCGGCGCGATCAAGCCGTGCTTCGGCATCTTTCAGCGTCAGCGCGACAAGCTCCCCGGAAACGTCTCGCTGGATCACCGGTTCGCCTTCCCGTTCACGGAACTCAACCGCCGTCTTGGTGAGATCGTGCAATTCCGGATTGGCGCGATCCACCCAGCTCGCGACCTGCGAATCGGATATCGGTTTCGAAAGCGGCCGCAGCAGAAATCGGTACGTGACCCATACCCAAACCGCGGTGATCAGGATGTTCAGGATCACACGCTGATCGACCGACAATTGAAACCAGCGATCCAGCACGAGCTGCAACAGCGTGAAGCCGACAATCGCGACCAGCACAGCGGCAAAACCGCGCGTCAGCAACGCGCGACGAACCGACCCGCGCAATTGTTGAATTGCTTGTCGCAGGCGCTGCGCGAATTGAGTCGTTCCAGGATCCAACTTGTCATCCACTACAGCAAGGAATATGCCCGGCGCAAAGACCACTCCAGGGCCAGCAGTCCGGCCAGAGTCAGCAACAGCCAACTGTGATCCCATAAGGCTTCCGGATCGGGATCGCGCGACACCGAGGTCACGGTGGCGTCGTGCAGCAGTGCGGGAATCTCATGTGCGTCCGCCAGCCGGAAATACCGGCCGCCGGTTTTCGCTGCCAGCGACTGCATCGCTTCCGCATCGTGTCGCAACGTCTTCAGTTCCAGATCCTCCGCTTGCACGCGCACTGTCTTTCGCACAACGTCTTCCGGTCCGTTGCCCGGCAGAGGTAGCTTGACAATCGCGGCACCGGCGACGTTGAATTGTACGCGGCCCGAGAACCACCCAGGTTGGTCCGGCGTCGCCCCGAAGCGAAGGGTCTGCACGGGTTCGCCCGCCGACTCCACCTGCACATCGACGAACGGCTCAAACCACGGAACAAAGTCCTCATCCAGAACCCGCACGTCAATCTTTACGTATTCACCTTGTCGAATGGTGTCGCGCTCCATCACGATGGTACCGCGTCGATTTGTGGTTTCTTTGCGCCCCGTCGTGAGAAATCGCACCATCTCCACCCAGAATTTGTTGAAATAGGGCTCGGCTGTCGCGCGCCAGCGCCACGAAGCATCAAAACCGAGCACCGCCGTCCTGCCGATGCCGACGGTTTGAACAACCAGCAACGGATCATTTTCGCGACCTTGACTTCCCGTGCTGTTGCCGACGCGCAACAAGGTATCGGCCAGCGGCTTCGTGCCCGCGACGGGGAGATGCCACCAGCCTTCCGACAATGCCCGCCAGATCGCGTCATTCGTAGCCGGATCATCACTCAAACGCACCAGCGGATGGCTGCGCGCGGTCGACGGCAGTTCAATCGGCCACGACTGCGTCTGGTATGTGCCGGCGGACTGCATAAAAGCGATGGCTGATTTTTCCGGCTCGATCGGAAGGATATCGACCAGCGACTGCAGACGATCGTCCGTGAGGAACCGCGATGTGTAATGGGGGCCTGCTGCAATCAGAATGCCGCCTTGGAACTCCGTGACGAAGCGCCGCAGCGTCGCAGCCAGCGCGGAATCGAAGTCACCCGGAAACGGATCCATCAGAATGATGGCGTCGTACTTGAAGATTTCTTCCGGCGTACGCGGCAATTCTGTGATGATCTCATTCCCGTCACGCACCGCGCGCTCGTCTGCGGATTGCAACCAGCAACTCAGTTGAATGTTTTGATCACGCTCCAGCAAACGCGCGAGGTAGCGGTACTCATAGGTCGGCGATCCCGCGACGAGCAGTACGCGATCCTGGGAATCGCGAACGTTGACGACGGTGGTACGAAGATTGTCGGACAAATCCGCTTCGCCGGGTATCTCGCTGATCTGTGCGGTCAGTACATATTCGCCGGCGGCTTCCGGTGCCACCTCGAACGTGACGCGCGATGCCTGTTCCGTTCCGGCGAGCGCAACCTGTTTGCTGCCGATCCGCTTCTTGTCGTTTTCATCCTGCGAGTTCACCGGTGTCGCAAACAACTCAATTTCAATCTCATCCGCAATGTCGTTCGTGGCAGTCGCGATTTCAATCTGAACCTCGTACGGATCACGCCGAGAAGTAACTTCCGGCGCAGTCAGACTTGCGATCCGGAGGTTCGGCGGCTCCTCTTCCTGACCCACGCCAACGGTAAATACGCGAATCTTCTCGGCTTGCAGGAACCGCAATCCAGCATCAAGCGGCGCGCCGCCATTCACGATTCCGTCGGAAAAGAGAACGACCCCCGCGATCGGCGCGGGACCCGCCTCCGCAATCGCCTGCTCCAAGGCGCCGGTGATGTCGGTTTTGCGCTCCAGCGCTTCGTCAGCGGGATCGACAAGGGCCGCTTCCATCGCG
>JBFWWY010000241.1:0-5821 GCA_050245935.1 Phycisphaerae bacterium
GCATCGCCCCATGCCTCAATGCCGCGGACACTCGTGATCGGGTCGCCGGTCTTTGCCACCAGGTTGCCGTTGACGACCGCCCAGTCAGCACTGTTCGGATCGTCACCACGCGCGGCCCAGTCGCCATTGTTGGCGAGACGGAACTGGAAGACGTCGATCGCTACGACGCCGGAGGCACCGATCATGGAATTTTCACGAATGACGACGTTCCCATCGAGGACGAGGATGTCGTCCGTTGCGGTCGCGCCTTCGTCGTCGCCTTGCACCATATAGTGTGCGCCGTCCGCGGTCGTGAAGAAGTCTTCGCTGTCAAAGCTGTCCCAGATGTCAACGTCGATCGGCGTGACACCGGACTGGAGAAACGCGTTGATGTTGAACCCGTTCACCGCCGGCGGGTCGCCGGCATAAAGGAGTACCGGACGCCTTAACGTGCTGACGTTCTGGGTGGACAGATCCACAACACCGACGCGACCATCATCAAGGATATGGGCACCGTTCATCGAGTTGCCGCAAAGTTCGTCGCCGCTCACGCCGATATCCAGCATGCCGTTAATCGGGGCGCTTTCCGTGAGCATCATTTCAAAGTTGCCGCCGATCGAGCGGATGATCTTTTCCTTGATCGTGGTGTCGCCATTGCGAGCGCGGGCACCGAACACAAAATCATTGTTGGTATTGAAACCGGCGGATGCGTCGAAGAAATCGTACAACTCGCCGGGTTCGCCGGCGGCTACCGGCTGACCGGCCTGCGCGAGCATGGTGCCGGAATTTCCCGAGCCGATCAGCAAAATTTCTTCAATGTCCGAATCGGAGAGGGCGCGGCCCTTCAGAATCCACATCGAGCCGTCGGGGCTGAGCGTGAGATCTTCCAGCGCCTTGAACTCCGCTGCGAGCGGCATGCCTGCGAGATCGAGAAATCCCGGAATCTGCGCGGTCGGATGGCCGGCAATTTCCGAATAGATGACCTGGATGTCACCGCCGGCCTGCGCCCCCGCGCAAGCCATGCCGATTGCGACGACAGCGCAATGGGCCTTTACACAGAATTTTTTCATGATTCCCTCCGAACGTTGGATGAGTGCGTTCAGCAGTGGACCAACGCAACAAAACGACGGCAACTGCTGAGCCGGTCCAGCGTAGCAAAGCAGAATCTTGGGTCAAGATACATTTGCGGACGGTCCGAGAATTCAGGCGTTTTTCAAGTCCAATTTATTTTGTCCAGACTGAAAAAAGCGAATCCGCCAAACCGATTCCCGCAAGCGGGGCTGCGCAATTGCTGTGAAGTGCCTGAAAATGGACTTGCAAAGTCGCCGATGAAACTCACATCTCCTGACGTCATTTTCAGACATTGAACGGGATCGAAATGAGCAAAGCGAATATTCAAGTCATCCTGGGTAACGCGCAATTACCGCAGGCATTGCACGACGTTCTGAACTCTGAAGATTACACAACGAGCTTCTGGCAACTGTCCGCGATTCTGCATGACGGGTTGCCGACCCGCGCCGCGGACGCGATCATTGTCGTTGTACGTCCTGATCTGGCGCAGACCAATCACCGTCTCGAAGTTCTCTTCGATCGGCTGGCGGACGATCCCTGCCCCGTTCTCGTCGTGAGCGTAAGCGGTGATTTCGCGATGCTCCCCGCAGCACCGCCACAGCTTCCGGTATCGTTTGTTCCGCGCATCACCAAGGAAGCATTTGTCGCAAGGCTCAGCACGATTCTGGAAATGCGCGGATCCTTTCATGCGCTGGCAAGTGCCGTGAAGGCGGAGCGGACGGAAGCGGAAGCGGTGATGCAGCGCTATCAACAGCAACTTCGGCTTGCGAGCCGCGTGCAGAAAGAACTCGCGTCGCGTTCCATTTCGCGGATCGGCCCCGTTTCGTTCCGTTCGGTGAATCGCAGCGTGGATTATGTTTCAGGCGACATCTTTGAGATTACCCAACTCACGGATCACTTCGTCGGACTGTTTCTCGCCGACGCCACGGGGCACGGACTGCCCGCCGCGATGTTGACCACGTTCATGCGCCGTGCATTGCAGCGTGCTTCGACGCCGACGCGGCCCGCGTGCCCGAGTCAGATTCTGGCTCGACTGAATCACGATCTGCTCGACGCAGATCTGAGCGAGTGCCCTTTTGTCGCGGCTTTCTGCGGCTTACTGAATCTCGAAACTCTGGAGTTCACGTGGTCGCGCGCGGGAACGCCGTATCCCATTCACCGGCACGCGCATGGTGAGGCCGAAGTTCTGCACTCAACCGGCCGCGTCCTGGGGGTCTCGCACGATTCGGTTTACGAAACGCACGCGACCACACTGCTTCCCGGCGCGTCGTTTCTGGCGTATTCCGACGGCCTCGATCAGGTCATCGACGGCGTGGTCACGATTCCACAAGTAGCCGCCGCATTTGCCCATGCAGCGGAAGCGGCGCGTGAATTTTCTTCCGTTGGTGCGACGACCGGCCCGTTGAAACCCGTCATCAGATCCAATGCACGGGCGTCGACCGGTCCCGAAACGAACGGTGCGTGGCCAAGCCTTGTCGAGACACTCGGCGTCGACGAAGCACTGCAGATGGCGTCTATTCGGTTTGATATGCTGCGACGCATGGGCAAGGCACTCGACGATCTGACCATCCTCGGCGTTCAGATTGACGCTTAGCCCGCGCGCATCCGACAATCCAATGCGCAACTCCGCAGGAAACGACAGCGCCGCTGTGGTCGATGCGCGATCCGCGCGTTACTTTCTCCGTATGTATTCACGGAGGAAGATTGAATGGCGCCTCGCAACCTGTTTTACCCCCTGATCCTGTTATTGCTCCCCTTTTTTTTCGGCGGCTGCGACGGCTGGCCTTCCAGTGGGACAACCGCCGGGGCGCGGTCAACGGTGGAGTCGCAGCCGAACGCGGCGGCGACCGAGCGCCCTCCGTTAACGCCTGGCACGCCGGAAGAGGCATCCGCGGCCCCGATTCTGCGACTGATCCCGGCTGATGCGATGCTGGCAGTGAATGCGCGGCCGCTGCCGCGGGAATTGAACCCCGATCTCGGTGCCACGTGGATTCCGCAGACCCAGCCGACGCAAGGTTCGGCGTTCGCAGCGATTCGGCGGCTGGTCGAAGGGTTCGTCGAAAAAGAATTGAAGCCGCGCGACATCATCGGATTGAGAATCGGCGAAGCGTTTGTCGAAGCATTGAATTATCCCTATGCGCTTGCGATGCTCGATGTAGGCGCTCGTCCTCTGCCCAATCGTCCGGAAGCATCGCGCATGGATGGATTGCGGCTGGTGGGAATCATCGAAGCGGGCGAGGATAAGTCTCGATTTTTGAGAATTATTCAGGATGTTGTGGATGCGACGACGCAGGAGAAATTCACAACCATTGCCAAACGGGAGTCACACGGACTCCCATATTACGAATTGTCCGACACGCGGCTCGATTCCGACGACACGTTTTCCTGGGCGGAACTCAACGATTATTTCATCATCGCTTTCGGGAAAGGAACGATTGATGCGGTAGCGGCCTGTGCCGCGGGCGTGCGCGAATCGATCCGGTCGGACGGGTGGGTCCCCGACGTTCGCGCGAAACATGCGGATGACACGTACTTCGAGATGCTGGTCAACGCGAATCGTATTCGCGCGGGACTCGATCCCGAGGTCAATGGCGCGGCATCGGACTTTTTCAAAGCCTGGGAGTCTGAAGAATTCGTCCGCACGCATTGGGCGTTCGGCATGATCGGGCGGGCGATGTCGTGCATCGTGCATTTCGATAACGGCAGCGAGACCTTCACGCGCGTGTTCGCCGAGCCGCTTCCCGCCGACTCCGCAACGCTCGAGCTGATTCCGGCGAACACCAATTACACGGTGTATCGGCTTGATATGGGCCGCTTTCTTCGGCACCTCGTACTCGGTCTGGTGGCGACCCGCGATCCGAATGTCAAGCATGAGATTGAGCGGGCATGGGCCGACATGGAGCGCGAATACGAATTCGATGCGCAGGCCGAATTCCTGGATCAGCTCGGCGATACGGCGATCATGCACAAGTTTCCGGTTCATCCGCTCAAATTGCCGTTCGCGGTGACGACGCTGATCGAAATCGACGGCGACCCGCAGCTCGTGGCCCGCTGCATCCACAAAATGTGCACCGCGTGGGAAACCCTGCAAACGACCGAAGTGGAAAAAGGAATTGTCGCGCCGGCGAAACTTCTTCAGCAACGCGGCACGTGGTTCCTGAGTTTCGGTTTTCTCGGCGGGCCAGCGTGGATCGTGACGGAAAAGTATGTCATTTCAAGCTGGTCAGCGAACGCGCTGCATCAATACTTGAGCGAGGCCGGCGATAAGGTCGGGGCGATTGTGCCGTTTGAAAATGAATAAGCAGTTGTCTGCCTGATGCATTTGCGTAACGACACCTTCCAGATTTGAATGACCTTTTCCAATGGCTAGCAGAACGTCGTGATCGGTTTCGGCGTGACGGATTGTACGCTCACCGCCGCGACCGGCTTGTCCGCGGACGGATCGGTGATTGTCGGCAACGGAATGAATCAATCTTGGGAAGAAGGTTGGCGCGCAGTCGTGCCGCGCGAGTAATCTGCACATTGGCGCGCAGCCGACTACTGCGCGCTATTCTTTTTTCTCGTCCTCTTCGGCGTCCTTCTTCGCCCGCCGCTTCGCCGCCAGCAGGCGCGATGTGTAGTCCGCTTCTCCCGCCGCCGGCTTGTGCCGCGTCGGCTTCGCAACCACCGGCTTGTCCTGCTCGGTCGCGCCGCCGAGTGCTTTACTCAGCTCTTCACTCGATTTGTTCGGCGTTGTCGGCGGTTCGTATTTCGCAGAGCGGTTCGGCGTCGGCCCGGCTTCGGACGTTGCCGCCGCGCCGGCTGTCTGCTGGTCGCGCGTCTTGTCGCGTACACCTTTCAAACTCGTGAGTACTTGGGCACTCTGCACCGTGCGCCCCTGCCCGCCCATTTCCGCCACGCGCCCGCGGAAGCGCCGCCACAGCGCGATCGGGTTCAGCGCGATGCGTCGAATCGCGACGTCGAGCAGAAAGATCACGAGCATCCAGCGGATCAGGTCTTCCCAGATGGGACGGCGCGTCTCGGTCTTCGGCAGGCTGGCGCGATCAAAGACATTGGCACCGGCGGCATCGGTCCCCAGATTCCGTCCCTTCGTTCGGTTGGAGAGTTCATTGAGCAGCGGCAGGTTGGTGGAGAGTTCCTGATATTCGGGTGAATAGGCGACGGACACGCCGGTGCGAAAACTTCCGGCCTTTGCATTGGCTCCGGCACCGGTGACATAACCAAGATTCACAATGAAATTTCCCTGCTGGGTTGCGTCAAACTCCGCTTCATACTTGCCGGGGCCGATCTGCGTGAGCTTCAGCGCTTCGGATTCCTGATTCGGGCGAATCAGCGAGCCGTTGATGGTGAGATTGTTGATCAGCGCGGCACCCTGATCGAGCGCTTCGACACGAATCCGACCGACGCCGTTCTGTATTGTCGTCGTGACATCGAGCGAGGCATCGTCACCTTCGCGCGCGGCCCAGCGTGCAATCTGCCCCCAGAGGGGCGAGAACTTCGACCAATTCGACCAGTCATTGCCCCATCGCGTCCACATCCCGCTCGTAAACGCGACCGATTTGCCGAGACCGACATGCCATTGCGCCATGATCGGGTCTTTGCCTTCTTCGGTCGCGCGAACGAGCGTAATGTCCGCAGTGGGCTTCGGCGTCGTCAATACAAACCCGCCCAGCTTAGGCAAACCTTCGCCGACCAGCATCCGCACCGTGGACGGCAGCGCATTCGAAAGTTGCGGAGTAAACGGCGTTTCCTGGATCAGCGCCTGCTGTAT
>JBFWWY010000242.1:0-5818 GCA_050245935.1 Phycisphaerae bacterium
GGTCGCCGCGGCCCGGATTTACGCAACAACTAGCGTCACCACAATTCTAGGCGACGCATATCAAAATGAAAGGAGTTGCCTTATGGGTAACCACGTCCAACTTCGCGTGTGGGGCGAGAGCGCTCTGTTCACGCGCCCGGAGATGAAGGTGGAGCGCGTCAGCTATGACGTCATCACGCCTTCCGCCGCCCGGGGAATTCTGGAAGCGATCTACTGGAAGCCGGCGATCCGGTGGGTGATTGATCGCATTCACGTCCTGAAACCGATCAGTTTCACGAATCTGCGGCGAAATGAAGTCGGTGCGAAGGCGTCCGCCGGGAGTGCCGGCAAAGCGATGAAATCGGGACGCGGCACGCTGGGGATCTTCATAGAGGACGAGCGGCAACAGCGCGCGTCCACGATGCTGCGCGACGTCGAATATCTGATCGAAGCGCACTTCGAATTGCTCAACAACGACGATCCGCCGCAAAAGCACTATGAGATGTTCAAACGCCGGGCATCACGCGGGCAGTATTTTCACCATCCCTATTTCGGCTGCCGCGAGTGCGAAGCGGACTTCGAATGGCACGAAGGCCCGCCGCCGAACGGCGCCTACGCCGACGAAGCGGAGCGCGACCTCGGTTACATGCTGCACGACATCGACTTCGAAAACGACATGACGCCGCACTTTTTCCGCGCGACGATGCGGCATGGCGTGATCGACGTGCCGCCGTTTCCGCATGGCGGGAGGTCGACATGACAGTATTAACCAAGCTTGGCAGCTACTACGACCGGCTCGTGCGCGATCCGGAAGTGGATATCGCGGACTACGGCTACAGCCGCCAGAAAATCAGTTTTGTCGTCACGTTGCGTCCGGACGGTCTTCTCGCACTGTTTTCGGATTGGCGCAGCGACGAAAGAGGCAAGCCGCGCCCGCGACTCGAACTTGTTCCGGGGCAATCCAAACCGTCCGGCTCAGGCATTAATCCCTGTTTCCTGTGGGATCAGCCGCAGTACATGCTCGGCTTTAAGCCGGACGACCCGAAGCCCGAGCGGACGCAACAGGCGTTCGAAGCGTTTCGCGATTCGCATCTGGCGGCGGAGAAGGAGATCGACGACCCGCACTTCTCTGCGGTTTGTCGCTTTCTGGAAAGCTGGTCTCCGGAGCGCTGCGCGGAACATGCGGAAACGCTTGGCGAAATCGCCGTTGCGTTCGGCGTGTTTAAAATCGTCGGAGAGACGGGTTTCGTACACCATCGACCGGCGGTGAGGCGCTACAGCGATGCGCAAATCTCGCAATGCGGAGGCGGAGACGCGGTCAATGCGCCGTCGCTGATAAGTGGCGAGGTGCAGCCGATCGCGCGTTTGCATGAGCCGAAGATTAAAAATGTGCGCGGCGCGCAATCGTCCGGTGCGGCGCTCGTATCGTTCAATCTGGACGCGTTCGAATCTTACGGAAAGTCACAAAGCTATAACGCGCCGGTTGGCGAGCGCGACGCATTCAAATATTGCACCGCCCTCAATCGACTTACCGGAAGCGAAGATCGCCGTGTCTTTCTTGCGGATACGACAGTTGTGTTCTGGTCGGATCAGCCGGTGAACGCTGACTTTGACGTGGGTCTTGCAGAGTTTCTCGGCGCGTATACGGCCGCTGAAGACGAAGCGCGCACGCGTCGTGTGCAGGCGTTTCTAAATTGCGTTCGTCGCGCCGCCGACGGCGAAGCTATCGAAGACGCCGGCACACCTTATTACATCCTGGGCCTCGCGCCGAACGCCGCGCGCATCTCGATCCGGTTCTGGATGGAAGGCACGGTGGGGGCGTTGGCGAAGAACCTGGGAAATCACGTTGCGCGACTGGAGATTCAGCCAATCCCGCAAAATCAGCGACCCTTGACCGTGCAGGCGATACTCGATCAGACCGCGCGCGAGCGCAAGGAGATCCAACCTTTGCTCGGCGGTGCACTGCTCCGCGCAATACTTCTCAGCCTGCCGTATCCACGATCGCTATTGACTGGCGTCATCCGTCGAATCAATGCGGAAGGTATCGTGAATTACACCCGCGCGGCCGTCTTGAAGGCAATTCTCGTACGCAATCAGGCTAATCAGGAGAATATCGTGACGTTGAATAAGGACCACGCTTCGCCCGCATATCAGATGGGGCGACTGTTCGCTGCATTGGAGAAAACGCAGGAAGATTCGTCTGGCGGAAACCTGAATAAGACGATCAAAGATTCTTATTTCAGCACTGCATCATCCAATCCTGTCGCAGCGTTTCCTCGTCTGCTTCGGCTGCACGGGCATCATCTGAACAAGTTCGACAATCGCGGGATGCGGACCAATCGTGAAAAGCTGGTGCAGGAAATTTGCTCGAGAATCGACGTGTTTCCGGCCCACTTACGTATCGAGCATCAAGGGCTATTTTTCATTGGCTATTACCACCAACGCCAGGACTTCTTCATTCGCAAATCTGACAAATCAATCGAATCTGAATCAATCATCAACGAGGAAAATTCAAATGACGAATAACGGGAACGCAATCAACAACCGCTACGACTTTGTCTATTTTTTTGACATCACCGACGGAAATCCGAACGGCGATCCCGACGCGGGAAATCTGCCGAGAATTGATCCGGAAACTGGCCAAGGGCTTGTGACCGATGTCTGTTTGAAGCGAAAGATTCGCAACTTTGTGGCATTTGCGAAAGAAGGTGCGCCGCCGCACGAAATCTATGTAAAAGAAAAGGCAGTTCTCAACTCGCAACACGAGCGCGCATATCAGGCGCTTGGTGTCAACGCCGAGGAATTTAAGAAAAAGCGAAAAGATCAAACGGACACCGACGAAAAGCTGACACGATGGATGTGCGACAATTTCTTCGATATTCGTACATTTGGCGCGGTGATGACGACCAAGACCAACTGCGGCCAAGTGCGCGGGCCGATTCAATTCGGATTCGCACGCAGCATCGATCCAATTGTCTCCGCCGAACATGCAGTGACACGATGTGCTGTGACGACCGAAGCCGAAGCCACCAAGCAGCAGGGCGACAACCGCACGATGGGCCGCAAATTCACCATCCCGTACGGGCTCTATCGCGTGCATGGGTATGTCAATCCGCACTTGGCGAATCAGACCGGCTTCAGCACGAACGATCTCGAACTGCTTAAGCAGGCGCTGAACCTGATGTTTGAGCACGACAAGTCGGCCGCGCGCGCCAACATGCGTCCGTGTCGCTGCATCGCGTTCAAACACGAAAGCAAGCTGGGCAATGCACGGTCCGATCAGCTATTCGATCGCGTTGCAGCAGAACAAACGGACGAGAGCAAAGCGAAGGGTTCGCCGCCGCGCAGTCTCGCGGATTACGACATTCGCGTGAACGAGGCCGATCTGCCGCAAGGCGTGACGGTGGAGCACTGGGTCTGACCCTTTCATCATCAGCGAGAGCCTCGTCCCTCATTCGATCTGTGGGGGACCGGCACTTTTCTGATCATTGACATGGCGATTGCAATGTACGAAGAATCCCAGCTTCTCCCCATCTCCGCTTTGCAGCATCTGCTGTTTTGCGAACGGCAGTGCGCGCTGATTCACATCGAACGTGTCTGGGTCGAAAATCGTCTGACCATCGAAGGTCGACATCTCCATGAAAAAACGCACGGCGAGCGACGCGGTCCACGTGGCGGCGGTCTCAACGAGCGACGCGAAAACGTACGCACAACGCGCGGCATGCAGCTGCGATCTTTTCAGTACGGGCTCTACGGCGTCGCGGACGTGGTGGAGTTTCACCTGCCGGATGGAAATTCCGCGCAGAGCGCTCCAACGCCGCTCCCCGTTGAATACAAGCGTGGCCGCCCGAAACGCGGCGATCACGATCGCGTGCAGCTTTGTGCGCAAGCGCTGTGTATCGAGGAAATGCTTGGCGTTGCGGTTCCAGAGGCGGCGTTGTTCTACGGCGCGATCAAGAAGCGCGAGACCGTGCCAATGGATCACAAAATCCGCGCGCGGACGATCGACGCCGCGCAACGACTACACGAACTCATCGTTGCGGGGAAAACGCCGATCGCACGACGAGAGCCCAAGTGCAAGAACTGCTCGCTCGTCAACCTGTGCCTGCCGGATGCGGTGGGTCCGAAGCGAAGCGCCGTCGCGTGGCTGACGCGTGCAATCAAAAAAATCAACGATGAATTTGAGACAGCAAATGACGAATAAGTTGAACATTTGCCGAGCAACAATATGAAACACCACCTGAATACACTCTTTGTAACAACACCCCGTGCTTATTTACGCCGCGAAGGTGAGTCGGTACTGGTTCGCGTAGAAAACGAAACGCGGTTGCGGACGCCGATTCACCACCTCGGAGCGATTGTCACCTTTGGCAGCATAGGCTTCAGCCCTAGCTTATTGGAGTTATGTGCGACGCGCGGCGTCTCCGTGTCATTTCTCAAAGAAACCGGCCGATTCATGGCGAACGTCGTCGGGCCGCAATCGGGAAACGTCTTACTGCGACGCACACAATTTGAGACGGCTGACGACGAAGCCGCGGCGCTGCCACTTGCGAAGTCTTTCGTGCTCGGGAAAATCGCGAATACGCGGATCGTCTTGCTGCGCGCGGCGCGCGAGGCGACAAATGCCAGCAAGCGAGAATCGATCGGAAGCTGCGCGAAACGCTTGGGGTTCGTTTTGAACGACGTGGAGCAGGTCGGCTCGCTGGATGGGCTGCGGGGCCTGGAAGGCGACGCCGCACGGACGTACTTCGCGACATTCAATGACTTGATTCTGTTGCCGGACTGTGGTTTCGCGATGAATGGTCGCTCGCGTCGTCCGCCGCTCGATCCACTCAATACGTTGCTGTCGTTCTTGTATACGCTGTTGGTGCTGGACGCACGCGGTGCATGCGAAGCGGTAGGGCTCGATCCACAGGTGGGATTTCTTCACGCGTTGCGACCCGGCAGGCCGAGCTTGGCATTGGACCTTATTGAAGAGTTACGACCTTTTCTGGCGGATCGTTTGGCACTGTCCCTGATCAATCGCAAGCAACTCGTCGCCCGCGATTTTCAGAAGCAGGAGGCCGGTGGCTATTTGATGACCGATGACGCGCGGAAAAAAGTGCTCGTTGCCTATCAAAAGCGAAAGCAGGAGACGATTATGCATTCCTTCATTGGCGAAAGTACAACGATTGGGTTGCTCGTCCATTTGCAGGCGCGCCTGCTCGCGCGGCACCTACGCGGCGAGCTGGACGCGTATCCGCCGTTTATTGCGAAGTGAGCAGACCGAGATCAGTAATGTCTGCTTCGACGTCCCATAGTGATTTCTATTTGATGAGAGACTTCGATGTTTGTTCTTGTGACCTACGATGTAGCGACGACAACCGCCGCCGGACGGAAGCGTTTGGCACGCGTTGCCAAGACGTGTCTCAATTTCGGCCTGCTGGCCCAGAATTCGGTTTTTGAGTGCAGCGTCGATCCAGCACAGTTCGCTGACCTGAAACATCGATTGCTGGCAATAGTAGACACTAATTGCGACAGCATTCGGTTTTACCTTTTGGGCAAAAACTGGCGGAGTCGCGTCGAGCATTATGGGGTCAAGCCGACGACCGATTTTGACGAGCCATTGATCGTTTGATCGATCCGATGGCGGATCGCGAACTCCTATTGCACAGCGAAATCAGGGGAGGTTCGCGATAGCTGTAAACCCTTCTTTGACAAGTGAATAGGAGTTGTCGCCCGCGGGGCGTTCCTTGATTTAATAAATACGTCGGTGGTTCGCGGAATCAGCGATTTGGCGCTTGTTGTTAGAAGTAGTTAGGATATAGGCTTCGCCCGCATCACGCGGGCGTGGATTGAA
>JBFWWY010000243.1:0-5807 GCA_050245935.1 Phycisphaerae bacterium
TCGCGATCAGTGCCAGTGTTATCAGCACCCGTTTCGGGCTCGTCTTTGCACGATGCCAGAAAACCGCGGACGCATCTGTCGCATCCCGCAATATGTCAAAATCGCCCACACTCAGAAGCCAGTTCGGCTTCGTTCGCTGGGCGGCAGAGTCCGCTCGATCGAGCATGATTCGTTTTATCCCTTTGCTCTTTCCAAATACTCGCCGGTACGCGTATCGACACGCACAACTTCGCCGGGCGAAATAAACGGCGGGACTTTGATGCGCAGCCCTGTTTCCAAGTCGGCATCTTTGGTCTGGTTGGTGGCCGTCGCGCCTTTGATGACCGGGGGCGTGTCAACAATCGTCAGATCTACTGTGTTCGGCAGTTCGATCGAGACAATGTTGCCGTCGATGATCGCGGCCTGCACGCTTTCGTTGCCTTTGAGATACAAATTCGCGTCCCCCATGACCTCTTCGGTCACATGGATCTGATCAAACGTGGACTGATCCATCAGGACATAATCACTGCCGTCGCGATAGAGAAACTCGTAGCTCTTGGATTCGACAAACGGTGTTTCGATCTTATCGTCAACCGCCCACCGGGCATCCATTATCTGGCCGGTTTTGATTGATTTCAATTTCGCCTGCAAATAGCTCCGCCAATTGCCTTTGGACACGCGCGTCACGTCGGTGACGGTATACAACTGCCCCTCGTAATTGACGACCTTACCCTTTTTGACCTCGCTCGCTTTAATCATCTGCGACTTTCTCCGGCGATTTTTATGTACGCCGACCCCGCGGCCGGTGTGCTTTTTAAAGGTTCCGCTCGACACCCGCCGCGGAATGTAAACCGGCAATATATCGCAATTTGGAAAGATTTACGAGCAACGGGGGCTCGGCGGCGAATATCCTATAAGGGTGGTCCGCCCCGATTTCTAGGGGCGATCTGTACAGAAACTCGTTCAAAAGGGAAAACAGGAAAGTTCGCACCCATGTTCGTCCGGCTCCTGACCATATTATCGCTCCTCGTACCCGCTCCTGCTTGGGCTCAGGCGGGTAAGTGCTGCACGGGGCTGGAGCCGCTGTGTGATGGAAGCGGGCAACGTTGCGTCACGGTCGAAGAAGCGGGTTGCTGCGCGGAACCGCTACCGCGCCCAACGCCCGCGAGTTGCTGTTGTGACGCACCGCAGTCAGCGCTGGTCGCGCCGAACGACTGTCGGTCGGCCTGTGAGTCGCCTGCAGGTGCTGTTGAAGACTGCGCGGCGACCGCGCCACCTGATGAAGAATCGTGCGTGTCATGCGTTTGTTGCCGACCTGTATCGCAGCGTCCGCCGCTTCCGCCCGTACATAGCGAACGACCGGTATGCAAACCCGGAGTTGCACTTTATCCACCGATACTGAACACGCCGATCGAGCCAAGCAGCGCTTCGCAGGTTGTTTCGCTGCACAGCGCCCACTTGGCCGCTTTCCGATATGCCTCGGAATATCTCTCCCGTATCTGCGTCTGGCTGAATTGATTCGTCCCTCCAATCTGTACGTTTCATTTCTTACGTGAAGTTCGCGATGTGGCTGCGCGCGTCGCGCGGTCGCCGCACAACAAAATTGAATTTGGAGAAGACGAAAATGTTGATTTATAAAGTGATTGTGGCATTGGGAATGGTTGCACTGGCGGGTTCGTTTGCGTTCACATCGGGTACCAACGCGCCGCGGCTGAAGGCAGCTTGCTGCTGCGGTGACACCTGTTCCTGCACGGACTGCAAATGCGCCTGCGACGAAGGATGCAAATGCTGTCAGGCCGACGGTGAATGCACCTGCGCGGACTGCGGCTGCGCGTGCGGATGCTGCGATGCGGCGGAAACCAACGCGGCTTGCTGCGACGCGCCGCAGTCGGAGACGGCCTGTGCGGCGGGTACGACGGCGAAAGCTGCCGACGCCTGCTGTGCGGCAGGTTCAGGCAAGGACTAATTCGCCTCGACGCGCACACGCGTCGTGATTAACCTGATACGCGAGCGGGGATCGACTCCGCTCGCGTTTCTGTAATGCATCGGTCACATCTCAAAGTTGTTTTGTAAAGAAAGGTTCTCACATGACGAAGTGGATTATCGCGACGGTCGGAGCTGCGGCGTTGATGCTGGCGGCGGGTTGTGCGACGACGGAATGTTGCCAAACCGACAATAAGCAGACGGCAGCGAAATGCATGTGCGGCGACAAATGCGGCACGGCGCAGGGATCGAAAGACTGCAAAGCCGGTTGCTGCAACAACGCCGCGATGAAGTGCAAATGCGGTGATAAGTGCGGGACAGCGATGGCGTCGAAAAATTGCAAGGCGGCATGCTGCAATCAGACGAAAGCGATGAAGTGCAGTTGCGGGGACAAATGCGGGACGTCGATGGCGTCGGCAAACTGCAAAGCGTCCTGCTGCAACCAGATGAGCGAAATGTAGAACGATCTGTAGCGGAATATTCTCGAGACGGGAGATTTCGTAGGGGCGAGACGTCCATACTCGCCCCACAATGACTTCTTCCTGAACGAAGGGCTCAGGATTTTCCATAGAGAACGCGTCGGCGCCCGTGCGCTGACGCGTTTTCTTCTTTCTGCTCGTTATACCGGGATCGGCGCGGCCCCGGGGTCGTTCTGGGCTGTGTTGCGCGCAGCGAGCAGCGCAGCGGCGGTGTCCATCATTGCTTTTGCGCGATCGAGGCACGTCCAGACTTCGTCAATATAACCGTCGGCTGAGGCCGACCAGGCGCGGTTGATTGCCCGTTCTCCGCCGGCGAATTGCGTCATGATATCTGCGTAACTCTGCAAACCGTAGAGCGGAATCATCGACTCGCGAGCCTCGACAAAATCGGAAATCGGCAGTGCGAGTTCTGAATCGATCCAGCCGTGAATATCGTAGACATTGCGCTGTTCGCGCTCCGCCAACGCCAACGCCAATCGGTTCTGAAGGAGATTGACCGACTCATTGAGCTTGCTGATGTCGGTTGCGACTTTTTCTTCATGGCTGCTCACCCGCGAAGCGGCGACGCGAATGAGCACGACACCGATCACACCCACAACAAACGCGGCGGCGTAATACGACCATTCGATCGTTTGCCAGCCACGACCGGCGCCGTCCGTGTGACGCACGGAAACGAGTGCCGCAAGGAAAAAGCCGACGATCATCAGTACGATGCCGAGTCGCTTCATGAACCACCTCCGAACATCCGCATGCCAACCTGCTGCAATGCATTCACGACGCCGACGAGCGCCTCCCCGACGATTAACCCGGCCGCATAGGGAATACCGACTTCTTCGGCGAAACGAATTCCACGTGTCTTTTCGACAAGCATGCGAATCAGGCAGCCAATGGTGTAGGTCAGCACGATGTTGAAAGGCATGTAAAAGCCGAGTCCGATCTGTACGCCGACGCCGCCGAGGCCGCTGAACGCGAGCAGTGCACCGAGGCCAGCACCGGCGGTGTAGCGCCATTGCGGGACGTCGCCGCCGACGACGCCGTTGATCATGCTCGCGAGGGCCGCGCCCTGCGGGGCGGGAAGCTTTTCGCTGCCGAGGCCGTACGCATCGTGGAGAATAAAGATCAGAAAGATGACGAGGATGGGCCCCAGCCAGGTACCGAGATATTGACCGTACTGTTGCATTTTCGGGCGCGCGCCGACGATGTAGCCCGCTTTCAAGTCGAGCATCATGTCGCCGGCCTGCGCGATGGCGACGCAAACTGCCGCACCGACAATGACCGAAGCGATAATCGTCTGCGCGCTGCCCAGTCCGCTCGCTATGAAAATCAGAATCGTCACGGCGATGAGCGTCATGCCGGAAAGCGGCGACCAGTTGGTGCGACCGAGGCACTCGGAGACGATTACGCCCGCAACCCAGATCCAAACCGTGCCGAGCAATGCCATCCCGACGGCCTTGCCCAGCGTCATCGACGGCACAGACAGGAAAGCAATTACGAGTAACGCCACCGCCCCGCCGAAGACTGCGAGGTAGAGCAGCTTGATCGGCATTTCGTCGGAGACAGCGGAATCGCCGCGCTCTTTCGCGGCGTCCTGCATGGATTTGATCGCGCTGCGGACGAGCGGGAAGGCGGCGATGATTCCGCCGATGGCGGCACCGATGAGAATGCCGATGCCGGTCGGGCGGAACAGCTTCAAGCGCAGCGCTTCGGGGATATCGTTGATGTTGGACCGCGCGCGCGTAGCGGCGACAACCGCTTCTTTTTCCGGTACCTCCAGCGGAAGTTTTTCGACCTCGTCGAGCAGTGTGTACGAAGACGCTTGTGTGCGGATGGCTTCCGCGACCCCGGGGTCGACGGTCGCGAGTGCTGCGGAAGCATCCAGGATCGGCTGGTATTTGGTTCGTTTCAATGCGGCGATGGCGGATTCGATTTCGCTGTCCGTGACGGTTTCGCCGTTCACCGTGACGCTTTTCGCGTTGGTGTCCTTCAGGCGCTTGGCTTCGGCTTCGAGCCGCGCGACGGCGTTCGCGAAGTGCGTTGCCAGCGCTTCGTCCCACAGCGTCTGACCTTCCAGAATCTCAGGGACGGTCGGTCCTTTTGCCGCTTCCCCGACGTTTTTGCGTCGAACCGCGGCGAGCACGTCACCGGCGTGGCTTTCGGATTCAATGCGCGACGCGAGCGCCGGATCGAACTTCGCAAGCGTTTCGATTCCGTGTTCCATTTTCGCGACGTCGCCGGGATTGATGAAGGTTTGCTGCGGCGGAGGATCGTAGAGCGCCTGAACACTGGGACCGCCGAACTGCGCCAGCAGCGGTGCGAGTACGAAATAGCAGATGAAGCCGCCGTAGCCGAAAACGAGACCGTGTCTTCCGGAGAGATAACCGACGCCGACGGTCATGAGCGATAGGAAGAACGTCAGGTTCAGGAACGACGGCAGACCGAGCATTTCGCCGACATGGAGTTCGGGGTGTTCGCTGACATAGACAATCATCGCTGTGTAAAACGCGGCGGAGACGAGGATACCGATCAGGAGCTTGACCGCTTTTTGCATCCCCGCGCCCGGTGACTTGAGAATGGCGGCGGTTGCGATGCCGCCGGGGTAAGCCAGCCGGTTGAAGTCGATCATCTGCTTGCGCAGCGGGATGATGAAGCCCAGCCCGAGAATGCCGCCGGTGATGCAGGCAAAGACCATCAGCAGCTTGCTGAACTCCGTCAGCGTGGCGTATTTGTCGGGGTTTTCAGCGGAGAGAATGAAGAGCGCGGGGACCGAGAACATCATGCCCGCGGACGCGCCGTTGACGGCGGAGGCGATTGTCTGGTTGATATTGTTTTCGACAATGCTGCTGCGCCGCAGCAGGCCGCGCAGCACGCCCCAGCCGAGGATGGCGGCGAGCTCGGAGCCTTCGATCGAGAAGCCGAGGATCAAAGCGGCATAGCCAATGGACAGCGCGATGAGCGCGCCGATGAGCCAGCCGACAATGACGGCGGTCCAGGTCAGTTCGGGGTAGGCGCCGTGTCGAATCGGCCGGCCGTGCGGGTCCGCTACTGGCATCTGCGGGTTCTCCTCTGATCGCTGCCAAAATATCTGGGGTCGTTAGGACCGGAGAATACTCGAAAGACTTCTGCGAAAACCGGCGCTCAATTGACGATTCGACGTCTTGGCCCCCCGCTCGGCGCGGGGGGTTCGGATTGGTTTACTTCACGCCGTGCATCATCGACGTAATCTTTCGCGCCAACGCGTAACAGATCAATGAAGCAGCCGTGAGCGCGATTGCGATATACATGAAGTAACTTCGTGGATCGAGCTTGTCCCAGTTTTCGCCGGCCAGCCCCGCGGCGAAGTTGCCAAAGAAGCTCGTAAGCAGCCAC
>JBFWWY010000244.1:0-5802 GCA_050245935.1 Phycisphaerae bacterium
CCTCGACCCTTCCGCCTAAACCAACCCCTGCTGCAACCTCGCCGTCGCCACCTTGTGGAACCCGGCCACGTTCGCGCCCAGCACATAATTCCCCGGACTGCCGTAGTCCTCGGCGGTTGTCAGGCAGAGTTCGTGAATATCATGCATGATACGCTTCAGCCGCGCATCGACTTCCTCGCGCGACCAGCTCAGCCGCATCGAGTTCTGTGTCATCTCCAGGCCTGACACCGCCACGCCACCCGCGTTCGCAGCCTTGCCCGGTCCGAACAGCACGCCGTTTTCCTGAAACGTGCGAACCGCATCGCGCGAGCAGGGCATGTTCGCGCCCTCCACGACGCACTTGCAGCCATTGGCGACCAGTGCTTTCGCGCTCTCCACATTGATCTCGTTCTCCGCCGCCGTCGGAATCGCGACGTCGCACGGGATCTGCCACGGCCGACCCGGATGCCACGCTACTTTGAACTTGTCCGCAAATTCCCGCGGCGACTGCCGATGCACCGACCAAAGATCGCGCACGTAGTCCGCTTTCTCGCCGACGATGCCGTCCGGATCGTGCGCGAAGCCTTCCTCATCCGCGATCGTCACCACTTTCGCGCCAAGTTCGTTGAGTTTCTCGATCGCGTAAAAGCCGAGATTTCCGTATCCCGAAACTGCGACCGTTTTGCCCTCGAACGAATCGCCGACGCGTGCCAGCATTTCCTGTCCGAAGTAAATCGTGCCGTAGCCTGCCGCTTCGGTGCGGATGCGGCTGCCGCCCCAGTTGATTCCCTTTCCCGTGATGAATCCTTCAAAGCGATTCACGAGTTTCTTGTATTGCCCGAACATGTAACCGATCTCGCGCCCGCCGACGCCGATGTCACCCGCCGGAACGTCCGTATCCGGCCCGACGTGCCGGAACAGTTCGGTGATGAAACTCGTGCAGAAGCGCCGCACTTCCGCGTCGCTTTTGCCTTTCGGCGAAAAGTCGCTGCCGCCTTTTCCGCCGCCCATCGGCAGCGTCGTCAGCGCGTTCTTGAACATCTGCTCGAAGCCGAGGAACTTGATGATGCCCAGATGCACCGAGGCGTGAAAGCGGATGCCGCCTTTGTAGGGGCCCAGCGCGCTGTTGAACTGCACGCGCATCCCGCGATTGACCTGCGCGTCGCCGCGATCGTCCATCCACGGCACGCGGAAAATGATCACGCGCTCCGGTTCGACGATGCGTTCGAGAATGTTCGCTTTGCGAAATTCGGGATGCCGATCGAGACACTTTGTGACCGATTCGGCAACCTCGTGAACGGCTTGATGAAATTCAGGTTCCTGCAGGTCGCGTGCCACCACGCGCTGCATGAACGCCTCAACCTCCTGCGACATAACAACTCCGACTTTGGGGATGCCTCGCGATTTCCAATCCTCGGCATTGTCCGGAGGGACGCGTTCTGTTGCAAGTGCGCCCGCCCCAGGATGCAGCAACCTCGCGACAAATGTAGCGTCGGACCTCCGAGTCCGACGACTTGCGACGTTTGCAACATCGGACCTCCGAGCCCCGACGAACCGGGGGACCGATGTACCCGCTGAGCTTCAAGCCGCGAGCCCCAGCGCCAGAACACGCCCGATCGCCGACAAACACCGACTCCTCAGAACCCCTGCGACCGTGAGATTTTCCGTTCTTGCGCAAAATGCCGTATAATCACTTTGAAACAACGAATGCGGAGCGAAGATTGGAAACCTGGAAGGAATTTGAGCACAATGAGATCACCCACAGTGCCGCCCATCACCTGATGGCGATCGATGATCTCGTGAGCAAACTGGGGTACGCCCGGGTATCCGACGTCGCGCGCGAACTTCACATTACGCGCGGCAGCGTCTCGATTTCGCTCCGCCCGCTCAAAGAAGCCGGCCTTGTTCTGCAGGACGAAAATCGTCACATCCGCCTCTCCGAACAGGGCGATTCCCTTGTCAAAGCCATCAAAGGCAAGCGCGGCCTGATGAAGCGACTCCTCAACGAAGTCCTCGGCGTCAACGAAGAGCAGGCCGAGATCGACGCCTGCAAAACCGAGCATCTCGTCAGCAACGACGTCGCGCGCCGAATAATTTCCCTGCTGAAATTCGTCGACAGCAACCCCGAAGCCACGCGCCACTTTTTCAGCGCATGGCGAAACGCCGACCCCGACTGCGGACACGAGCCGCGTAGCTGCCGCATGTGCGTCAACGATTGCCTGCAGGACCACATTTCACTCGGTCGCTAGCCGCGTCAATCCCAACCGCTGATCGTGCCGGTCTCGGCCAAAAGCCGCACCAATCGATCAGAACCCCCGCGCCAACCGGGGAGCCATGACATTCGAAATCTGTTTCTGGTTAGGCTCAAGAGTAGCATCGGGATCTCGCCCGTCTCAACGCGCCAATTGCGATTCAAACTGTCCCGCGACCCGTCATGTACAGTCGAGTTTTATGCGTCACACCCAGTCTCAAAGCGCATTCTCAGTCCCGAAAGGACGTCAGAATTTAGCCGAGGGCGCTAGCCCTCGGTTCCCGATCGAACGCGTCCAGCCCCGCAGGGGCGACACCTCGTAAAGACCACTATTCGCTTACCGGAATCCCCGCCGGGAACAGCACAGGAAAATATCGCATCACAACCGCGCACGTCACGATCACGAGCAGCAGCACAAACATATAGGATAGCCACCCGCGTGCCTTCGCCCGGTATTTCTCACCTTTCGGTCCCGGCAGCGATAGAACTGCCGCGCCATGAAAAAACGCCAGCGCCGCGAGGAACTTCACTCCGAACAATCCGTGATACACCATCTTCTGCGGATGCGGCTTGAACGCGGGAATCTGATACAGAAAAAAATTCAACAACCCGGTGAGCAACAACGCGGCAATGAGCGTGAACACGATCGGCCGCCATTTGTCAGCAATGCGCGTGGACAACGACCAACGCTCCTCATCCGGCAATGTTGCCAAAACGGGCGAAACCGCAGTCAACTTCACGATGACGGCGCCGCCCGCCGCGATCGCCGCCAGAATATGCACCCAGCGAATCCCCACCTGCATCACATCCGCACCACTCACAGCCAACAGATCCATCGCGTCACTCCCTCATAGTTGTAGAAGCGCGCGATCTTACGACCCACCGCAAAAACCCGCAAAGTAATCGATCCTGTGGCACCGGCGTCCCGCCGGCGCGACCGATCAGAGCTGGCCAAAACGATCAGAGCCGCGCGCCCGTCAGGAAGGGCAAAGACGCACGATCGTCCGAAGACTCTACGCTTGCGAAACGACTCGCAATTCTTGACCTCTTCCTATACCTCTTTTCGCTGAGACCACTCGTGCGTGTGCGCTTCGCCTCATTCAACGACTGACACTCGCATCCCAACGCGCCCTCGCATAGCATGTCAAAAACAACCGACATCGAATCCCCCGCAAAACCGAAACCGGGAGTTTGCATGAATCGTCTCAGCGTCAACATCGATCACATCGCCACCGTGCGACAGGCCCGCCAGACCGACGAACCAGATCCCATCTGGGCCGCGGCGGAAGCCGAGCTCGGCGGTGCCGACGGCATCACCTTCCACCTTCGTGAAGATCGCCGTCACATCAGTGATCGCGATGCGGAACTGCTGCGACGAACCGTCGCCGGCAATCTCAACATGGAAATGTCGATGAATCCCGGCATCGCAAAAATCGCACTCGCGCTCAAACCTGACCAGATCACGCTCGTTCCCGAAAAACGCGAAGAACTTACCACTGAAGGCGGCCTTGACGTCAAACGACTCCGCAAGCGCGTGCAGACGCTCGTCGCCAAGATGCGAAAATCCAGCATTCCCGTCACTGCGTTCATCGAACCCGATCCCGACCAGATCCAGGCCGCCGCCGACGTCGGCTGCGAAGCCGTCGAAATCTGGACCGGCGGCTACGCGCATGCAAAACGCGATTCGGTCCGCCTGAAAGTGCTGCACAAACTGGATGCCGCCATCGACACGGCAATCGCCGCAAATCTGCACATTCGCGCCGGCCATGGCCTCACGTACCGCAATATCACCGAAATCGCCCGGCTCGGCGGGTTCGAGGAGTTCAATATCGGTCACAGCATCGTCGCGCGCGCGACCCTCGTCGGCATGCGCGCTGCCGTGCAGGAGATGAAGCGCCTGCTCGAATCCGCCAAAACGGATATGCTGATTTTCCACGCAGCCGACGGCGCGGAGTAATCGAGCAAAACATGCCAAACGCCAATATTCACCCGACTGCGATCGTCAACCCAGAAGCGCGCATCGACCCGACCGCAACGATCGGTCCCTATTGTATGATCGAGCGCGACGTCGAAATCGGTGCCGGCACAACGTTCAAATCGCACGTCTGCGTATACGACGGCGTGAAAATCGGCGCGAACTGCACATTCCATGCGTTCGTCGCGATCGGCGATCTGCCGCAGGATCTGGCCCACAAAAATCAACCATCCTTCGTCAAGATCGGCGACAACTGTACATTCCGCGAAGGCTCCACGGTTCACCGCGGGACCGAGCCGGGAACCACGACGGTAATCGGCAACAAGTGCTACCTCATGGGACAGGCACACGTCGGACACAACACGGTCGTCGGCGATAACGTCATGATGGCGCACGGTGCACTCATCGGCGGTCGTGCCACCATCGGCAACAATGTGTTCAAGGGCGGCCTCAGCGGCGTGCACCAATTCTGCCGCATCGGCCAGTTCGTCATGCTCGCCGCCACGCATCCCCAAGTGATGGATGTCCCGCCGTACATGATGTGCGGCTCTGACGGCGTCACCGGTATCAACACCGTCGGCCTCCGCCGTGCCGGCATCGACGCCGATGCGCGACTCGAATTGAAGGAAGCCCACAAACTTTTGTACCGCTCTGGCAAAGGATTTCGCGCTGCGGTCGACGAACTGGCGACACGCGTCAAAACCCAGCCCGGCCGCGAACTCGTCGAATTCCTCCAGGCCCCCAGCAAGCGCGGCATCGACGGCTACCGCGCCCGCCGAAAAGCGTAGCGTCCGCCCCTCGTGCCGGACGAATAGTAGCGTCCGGCCCCCGTGCCGGACGTTTTGGTAGTCGCGACGAGTCGGGACGCCCCCGTGCCGGACGTGGTAGCGTCCGGCCTCCGTGCCGGACGTAGAATTTCAGCAATGCCTCAAACAGGGCAACGGTCGACAGATCGGTAACCGCGCACCAGAGTTCCACAGAATGCGTATCCTCATCGCCTGCGACAAATTCAAGGGCTCGCTCGACGCCGCTGGCGCATGCAGTGCGATCGCCGCCGGCCTCCACGACGCAGACCCCACCATCGAAATTGACAAATGCCCCCTGGCCGACGGCGGCGACGGCACTGGCGACATTCTCGCATCGCACCACGGCGCCAAACCCCAAACCCAAACCGTGCGCGGTCCGCTCCAGCGCCAACATACGGCAATGTGGTGGTGGGAAAAGGACGCAAAACGTGCCATCATTGAAATGGCCCAGGCCTCCGGTCTCGCGCTTCTCGACAGAAACGAATACGCGCCGCTCGAAACCACCACGTATGGCACCGGCGAACTCATTGCGGCCGCGCTCGCGCGCGACGCGACCGAAATCCTCGTCGCTGTTGGCGGTTCCGCCACGATTGATGGCGGCATCGGCGCGCTCCAGGCGCTCGGCTGGGAGTTCTATGATCGCGACAACAAAAAGCTGCCCATCGGAGGTGGCCAATTGCTTTCGCAAGTAGCCCGCGTCGTTCCACCTTCGGACAAACCCGCCGCGCATCTGACAATCCTCGCGGATGTGAAGAATCCGCTCTGCGGACCGAACGGCGCGACCAGCGTTT
>JBFWWY010000245.1:0-5791 GCA_050245935.1 Phycisphaerae bacterium
TCGGTTCTCCCGCCAGCAAATGTGCAAGATCGCGTCCCAGTTCTCCGGCGGTCTGGTAGCGCCGCGTTCGGTCCTTTTCCAGCGCCTTGAGGAGAATTGTCTCCAGCTCATCATTGATGTCGTTGCCGAAACGCGATCGCGCGCGGAGTGAACGGGGTCGCACCGGTTCATTATGAACAATGCTGTTTAAGACGTCGCCGAGCGGACCCGTAACCGGATACGGCGGCGCACCGAGCAGCGCTTCATAAAAAAGCACACCGAGCGAATACACGTCGCTGCGCAAATCGACATCGTGTTCGCCGCGTGCCTGCTCCGGCGACATAAACGCAACCGTGCCGACGATTTGCCCGGTGGTCGACAACATCTGCACAGTCGTATTCTCGCTCGCTTCATGCTTCGACTGTTTGGCAAGGCCGAAATCCAACACGCGCGGTTCGCCGTTCTTGTCGACGAGAATATTGGAGGGCTTCAGATCACGATGGAGCACACCGCGCTGATGCGCGTAGTTGACGGCGTCACAAACACGCTGAAACAACCGGAGCGTCGCCTTGAGCGGCGGGCGGTGCTGTCCGAGATACCGATCGAGGCGAATGCCGTCGACATACTCCATTGCAAAGTAATACCGGCCGAAGCTCCGACCGGAATCGAGAATCGTCACGATGTTGGGATGTTGAAAGGATGCCGCGAGCTCAATTTCGCGCTCAAAACGGCGCCGCGCGGTTTCCCCGGCAAACGGCCCTTCCAGAAGAACCTTCAGCGCAACCTGTCGTTTGGTGCCGAGCTGCGTCGCGCGATAGACAATCCCCTGTCCGCCGCGATGAATTTCCTGCTCGATCCGATAGCCGGCGATGATGGTCTCTTCCGGCAGTTCTGAAATCAGCGAAATGTCCGCTTCGTCGCCGCTCCCACTTTCCGAACCGAAAGTCGTGCTGACACGTGTGGGATCCTCAGGCGAAACCACCCCATCACCGGCTGCGCGCACAGTGCCCGACCCGGTCGACACAGAAGTTCCGTCGTTGCGTGTGACGTCGTCCCGCGCGACGGCCTCTGCACCTGTTCCGGGTGTATCGATTTCAGTTTTTAAGCTCTTTTTTGCCATCCATGCGGTCTTTATCGGGCCTTGAAGCCGGTACGCGACTCCATTCGCGCCGCGCCAATTCTAACCTCACGAATGAAAAGACGCTGCCCCGGCAAAGCACGCTTTCGGAATTCCTCCGTCCACTTTGCTCTGTTTACCCCGAATTCCGATGTGCGAAAATGATAAAATGTCCCTTCCTTTCTAATCATAGTACGACGGCAAGCGGAGGTTGCTCGAATCCCGGGCTTTTTCGAGACGGGTTTCGCGCCGAACAGCGCCCCGTGATAGTCGCCGGATTCGCCGGAAATGGAACGAGCCGACTGCTCGTGGTAGTCGGCTCGCGGGTCCATGGAAAGAGAGTTTTGAGAAGCGTGATTCGCTTGGGTTTCACCGCATCATATTCCCGCCAAACCGCCGGCTTCTGCGCTTTTCTCCAGCGTCCTGTAAAAAAACTAGCGGAATGGTCACGTACGGAAAAACGCGCGAAAACTCCGGCGAATTTCTTCGCTACGCCCGAATATCCGTCGTTACGGCCCGGTCAACAAAGCCACAAACCCACCAATATCAGACACAGATACCACCGTATCCTGATTGATATCCCCCAGCAGGATGTCGCAATCAGGGAACTGCGCCTGGTATAGCCCGGGATCTGTTAAGGCTGTGACGAACGGGCCGATATCGCTCACGCTGAGGGCGCAGTCGCAATTCATGTCGCCGAGCAGCGGATTGACGATCCGAAGCGATACGTCGGTCGGGTGATACTCCACCAAAATCCGATTCCCGCCAGTCAGGCAGGGCGCGGACACATCTGAAAAGGTGCCGGTTCGCGACGACCCGGTCAGTACGGTGTATACATCGTTGACCACAGGGCCGGCAGGATCACTCACTGCGATGACAAGATCGCCGGCGAGTTCGAGCGGTCCTGTCGCCACGAGCGCATCGAACGGCTGTGCGGGACTTCCCACGACATCGAGTTCGATGCGCGCATCGTGGCTCTGACGATAGAGCCCGTTCACGTTGATCTGCCCCGGATTGTTCGGCTCGAGCCCAACCGATACGACGCTCAAATTTTGAAGAACCGTATCGATGGTTCCGATGCCGCGCAACGTTCCCCCCACGAGGTCAGCGAGACTCGTCGCGGCGATTGTCCCGTTGTCGAGCGTTGTGAGATTGTCCGGGTACATCGTGAATGATGCACCGGCGGTGAAAGTGCAATCGCGAATCGTCATGATTCCCTGTTGCGAAAAAACGCTGGGCGTGGAAATATCGCGATTGTTCAGCGTCAGCACGCCGAGCGCTGTGTTGGCGCCAAGATTCGCGATCCCGTCGTTGCCTGTCTGATTCACAATCGCAGATGCGGGACCGTTCATTTCAATCGTTGCCTGATTGGCTTGAATGTTCGCATTCTGAAACTCGAACGTACCGGTAATCCGGTAGGTACCGCCGGTGAGAATTCCAGAATCAAAATTGGGAAAATCAAAGTTCAGGTCAAAGCGTCCGGCATCGATCTCCAGTACGCCTTCGTTCGCAAATGTGATCGCGAGCGCAGTGGTCTGATCACTGGTTTTTCGGAGACGGCCCTGATTGAGAAAGGTACCGCGCGGCGCAATGCTGAAACTTACCTGCGCATTGTTTTGAATTTCGAACGTCGCTGAAGGGAGATTCGTAAAGGTCGCACCGGCACCGATCCACCACTGGCCGTTGTCTGACCAGTTGCCCGTTCCCGCCAATACCATGTCACGCTCCTGAATCTTCAGGCCATTCGAGGTGAGCGCCAGGTCTCCCGTGCACGTGAATTGTCCGCTGCCGCGCATCGTGCCCCCGCGCCAGTCGGTCAAACCGGAAACCATCACCGCGTCGGTGCCGTCGAGAATCCCGCCAGTCTGCAGATAGGCCGCGACGGAAACATCCTCTCCACTGTTCAGCATAATCGTCCCGCCATCGATCAGCAGCGTGTCCCCGAGATGACTCAACAGCGCCACAGGTTCGAATGTATGCGTTCCTCCGCTCACCGTTGTCGAACTCCCCATGAGATCGAACAACCCGCGAATCATGCTTGTACCTGAAGCCAGAATCATGTCGGTGACGAGAATGCTCCCTTGTTGCTCGACCACGTGATCGCCACCGCCGAATCGAAGCGTCGCGCTCCCGTCGAAATCGCCGACGTGCGTACCCCCGCTGTTCAGGGAAAGTGTGCCGGCGAGAATCGAAGTCGTCCCGGAATTGTTGAAGCGGACACCGACATTCTTCTGTCCGGTTCCGCTGCTTTTCAGCACCGTGCCGAAATTATGAAACTGCCCGATCGGGGCTTGTGAAAAACTGAGGGCGGCATCGGACTGCATGTCGAACGTGCTGCCGGCCAGATTCGTAAACGCCGCGCCGAGTCCGATCCAGAACTGCCCGTTGTCCGACCAGACACTGTCCCCGCTCGCATTCATATTACGTTCCAGAATTTTCAATGCGGTGGTCGTGAGGGACACGCCTCCGTCGGCGGTAAACAAGCCGCTGCCGCGAATCGTGCCACCTCGCCAATCGGTCGTTCCGGCAACCTGGATATTGTCGGTCCCGTCAATCGCGCCGCCGGTCTGAAGAAAGTCTGCGAGCGAATGCGCCTCCCCGCTGTTCAGCGTCAGTGTGCCGCTGGAGACAGTCAGCGTGTCGCCAAGGTTCAAAACCGTCGCAACGGGCTCGAACGTGTGATTGCCGCCAGTCACAGACGTGCTGCTGCCGACGAGGTCGTAACTGCCGCGCACTGTCGTCGTTGCCCCCCCGAGCACGACATTGGAAACGGAAGTCATGGAAGAATTGTCCAGGACCTGTACCCCCGCACTGAGTTGCAGCGTTCCGGTGCCTGTAAACTCGCCGACATGAAAGCCATCGAAACTCAGCGCGACCGTGCCGGATTGCACGTCCACGCGATTCGAGTTGTTGAACTCAATCAGAATCGTCGAGGTGCCCGTGGCAACGGTCTTTCTCACCACGCCAAGATTTTCAAAGGTCCCGCGCGGCAACTGTGAGAAACTCATCGTCGCATCGTTTCGATATTCCAATGTTCCCCCGGGCTGATTCGTAAACGTTGCACCTCTTCCAATCCAAATCTGCCCGGAATCAGTCCAACTGCCGGGACCCGAGTGCGAAAAATCGCGTTCGATAATCTTGAGCGCCGTTGTCGAAAATTGCGCGCCACCGTTCGCGGTGAAACTTCCAGTGCCGGACAGCGTTCCCCCGCGCAGATCGCTCGTGCCGCTCACGATGACGTTGCCTGCTCCGGTGAGGACTCCGCCTGATTGTGTGAAACTCGGAACCTGCATCGCCGCGGGGTTGTCATACTGGAAAGTGCCGCCGGACTGTACGAAATTGCACGTGATCGCACCGTCGGCGGTGCATGTGCCCGCTGCAACAATGAGTTCTTCGCATCCGATGGTGCCGGTTGCATCGATCTGGTGGTGATTCCCGCCGCTGTTTGCATAGCGAAGCGAACCGGCACCCTGCACGCTCCCGCTGATCGTGCTTTCGTACTGCAACGATAATTCGCCGTCTGCGATATCGATCAAGCCGCTGCTCGTCAGCGTGATGCCAAAACTCGACTGGCCGGTCACGCTCTTTCGCAACGTCCCCCGATTATCGAAAACGCCGCGCGGCAGCGCTGCGAACGACAGTGGCGACGAATTCTGTATGTCGAACGTGGCCCCGACTTCGTTTGAAAGCGTCGCGTTCGTGATCCACAATTGCCCGGTGTCGATCCAATTCATTGCACCGCGATTCTGCATGTTCCGCAGCAACTGTTTGAGACCGGTCGTGGAGATGGTTCCGCCGGCGTTCGCGGCAAAGTCTCCGTCACCTCGGATCGTGCCGCTGCGCCAGTCGATCGGGGAATTGACTGCAACGTCGCCGGTGCCTTCGAATGTGCCGCCCAACATCGTGAAACCTGCGGGTGTGATGGTGGTCACGCCGTTGTACGCGAATGTTCCGTTGTTGATTTGGAAATTGCTGCCAATCGATCCTGTCGCGACCACGCTTCCTGCCGTGACCAGCAGGTTGTCGCAAGAAACGCTCGCCGACGCTTCAATCGAATGGCCTGTTCCTCCGCTGTTGGAATACTGCAGCGCACCTGCTCCTTGCACGTCTCCGGTACAGACGCTTTCCCAACCCAGCGACACGGTGCCGGACTGAATGTCGAGTAAGCCGGCGTTGAGCAGCGTAATCTGCACCGTGGAGGTCCCACCTGCTGACTTCTGCAGCGTGCCTTGATTGTCGAGGATGCCCCGCACCCCGCCGGAGAAGCTGATTGTGGAGGCGTTCTGGATGTCGAAAATCACGCCGGGCAGGATCGTCAGCGTCGCACCTTGATTGATCCAGAATTGACCGGAATCCACCCATGCGCCTGCTGCCGCCAAGGTGAGATCGCATTCGAGTTGCTTCAGGCCGGTCGTGCTGAGTTGTGCCCCGCTTGAGACGGATATCGAACCGCCGCCACGAATCACGCCTCCACGCCAATCGAGGCCGCCATTCAGCGCAACGGGGCCGCTTACGTCCAGTGTGCCGCTTGTCTGGGAATACAACGCGCCAAACACGCTCGCAGCCGCAATTTCGAGCGTCCCGTTCGTCATGCGAAAGCTTTCTGCGCAATCGATGCTGTTCACCTGTGTGATCCCGGTGGCATATATAACTTCCGCCGTCCCTCCGACGTCTGGAATCATGACGTCGTCACCC
>JBFWWY010000246.1:0-5783 GCA_050245935.1 Phycisphaerae bacterium
ATCACTTCCTTATTCGGAACTGAGATCACGCCGTTGAATCGTCCGAAGTCATCTGTGAGATCAAATCTGGATTGTTGTTCACCGATGTGAACGACCACGCGTTTCCAGCTTTCCGTATCGACAAAGATGCGACGCACCAGTTGATCCCGACTGCGGGCGGCAGGCTCGATTTCAGCAGCCGCGGTTATCTCCGCAGCCTCATCGCCATCCTCTGGCCCGCGCGGCTTTGCTTCCGGCACGCCGGACGAATCGAAAAACTGATCCACGACAAACCGCATCATGTCGGATCGCCGCCCGACCTCGTAAACACATCCCGATACACGGCACTTCCAGATGCGTGTTTTTGCGTCATACGTCGCATAGGTGGGAGAAAACTCTACGAACTCATCGCGATCAATCCCGAGATCGAACCAACCCGCCTGCGCCGATGCAGCGAAGATTACACTCGCAAGGAGTGCGAGATGTTCCGAACGTTGCCGCAAGCGCCTCTTCATTCGCCAATCACCTTGATCAAAACGCGCTTGCGCCGGCGCCCGTCGAATTCGCCGTAGAAGATCTGCTCCCATGTGCCGAAATCGAGCTTGCCGTCGGTAACCGCCACGACGACTTCGCGCCCCATGATCTGCCTCTTCAAGTGCGCGTCGGCGTTGTCCTCGCCCGTAAGATTGTGTTTGTATTGCGACGTCGGCGCGTGCGGAGCCAGCGCTTCGAGCCACTTCTCGTAATCCGCATGCAATCCCGATTCGTCATCATTAATGAAAACGCTCGCGGTGATGTGCATCGCGTTGACGAGCACGAGCCCCTCGCGCACGCCGCTTTTGTCGATCGCATCCTGCACGTCGCGCGTGATGTTCACGAAACCGCGCCGTGACGGAACCTCGAAAAATAACTCGTGCCGATGCGATTTCACGATGCAAATTTCCTCGTTACTTCAACGACCGCTGCAAAATTTCAACGCCTTTGTTTGCCGCTTCCTCAGTTTCAAACCGAATATAGAGCACAGATTTCGCGCCGATTGAAGCTGCCGTAATACCGCGCAAATTGATTCCCGCTTTTGCGATGATCGCCGTCACACGCGCGCCTAGTCCCGATTGATCCGGACCCGCGACCCGCACCGCGTGCAGCGATTGCGAGCGATGCAGCCCCAGCGCTTCCCCCGCCGCGATTTCCGCCTCGTTCGTCAGCGGTGCGACAAAGACCGCGGATGAACCCGCATCGTGCGGACGACCGACGATGAATTCCAGATGTCCGCCGGCATCGACAATGCCGTTCAACACCCGCGCCAACTCACCCGGACGATTCCGAAGCTCTGCAACCCAAACGTCAACCGGTGCGATCTCATATCCCATGAATCGACTCCCGCTGTCCGCGCTAAACTCAAGTCTTTTCGCAAGGAACGCCGATTGCGAAAATATCTGGCGGTAGTGACGTTGGCAAGCCTGCCGCAAGGCCACCTTCCCGTTGTCACGGCTCCGCATTCACCTTTTGTCCGCTACGGAATACACTAACTGCATCAACAGACCTTGAATTCTGCGAGAGTTTTCATGCAACCATCGCTCCGTGCGCTGCTGTCCGATATTGTCGATTATGCCGGTTTGTACCCTCCCGCCGAATTGCCGCTCGATGCCGCGATTCGTACGTTCGCGGCGGATCGACAGTCGCCCGAAGCCGATATGCTCGCGCGATTCGTGATTCCTGCCGCCAAACTACAGGATTTGGCACCCTATAAAGATGAGCTATTTGCCGCGAACCCTGGCTTTCGCTTTTCTGTTCTCGGCGGCGGCGGCGAAACCCTCGACGATTTCGCCGGCGCCATTGACCAGATGCGCGAACAGATCCATGCGTTCTATGCCATCCACGGCAGCAACGTGCGCGTCGAAGCAACCGAACTGCGCCTGCCGGCATTGATTCACGACCGCGACGCCACTGACCTCACCTGGCTGCAAAAGAAAATTACCAGTCTCTGGCAAACACCAGCCGGCAGAATTCCCTCCTTCCTGGAGGTACCGCCCGGACCCGCGTGGAACGAAACCATGGAGTTTGCCGCCTTCAGTGATTTTCGTGCCCAATTCGGCGACGGCCTGCCGCCCGCCGACGCACCGTTCGGTTTCAAACTTCGCACCGGCGGGGTCACCGCCGACGCATTTCCCCCGATCGAACGCGTGGCACATACGATTGCGGTCTGCCGCGATCGCGCCGTGCCGATCAAATTTACGGCGGGACTGCACCATCCGATTCGACACCACAACAACTCCGTCGCGACCAAAATGCATGGTTTCATCAATGTCTTCGCCGCCGCCGCGCTGGCCGCACATTTCGGAACTGAACGGTTCAATGAAACGAAGATCGCGAATGTGTTGCAATCGGAAAACAGCGAAGATTTTTTGTTCGACGCGTCCGGACTCACCTGGCACGATCACCATATTCCGACCGATGCTATCGAAACGGTCCGCCGTCGCTTCGCGATTTCCTTCGGCAGTTGCAGCTTCGACGAGCCGCGCGACGATCTCCGCGCGCTGGGCTGGATGTAATTGACTCCCGCGCTCATAAAGTCGCAAATCTCCGCGCAGCGCAGCGCGTGTCGCAGGGTAGACCGGCACGCACATTTGCCAGGTGGGGGACCGGCCCTCAGCCCGCTAGTATTGCGCACATTTGCCAGGTGGGGGACCGGCTCTCAGCCGGTCAGTATTGCGCACATTTGCCAGGTGGGGGACCGGCTCTCAGCCGGTCAGCATTGCAATTGAACTGAATCGTTCCAAGCATCGTCGCAAACGGCAAACGCGCGCGTTTTCAATGAACAACCCGCTCGGCCTCGCGCGCACAATGCAACAGATCCGTCACCGCATAACGCGTCGAAATCAGCAGCGGATAATCATCCCCCAGCAGATCACGGTGCGTTTTCAGCGCCACATCCGGGTGATTGTTGTCGTTACTCAAATGAACCAGCGCCGCCCACTGGAGCCGCTTGCCCAACCCCGCCAGCAAACCTGCTGCCTCGTGATTCGAAATGTGCCCGCCGTCGCCGCGAATGCGATCCTTTGTCGCCTGCGGATAGGGCCCGTCTGCCAGCATCTGCGGATCGTAGTTGCTTTCCAGATACGCCGCGTCGACCGATTCCAGCGCGGCACGCAACTGCAGAAACGGATGCCCGAGATCGCTGAAGATACCCAGTCTTCCCGCGGAGGATTCCACCACAAAACACACGCCGTCCACCGCGTCGTGCGGCGTGGAGATCGTATGCACCCGCACTGTCGGGCCGAACTCTAGTGTCTGCCCCGCGACAAAATGATTCACGTGCGACACTTTGCCGATTCGCCACCGGCACGCCTGAAACGTCGGCTCCGTGCAGTAAATCGGCACGCGAAACAACCGCTGGAAAACACCGGCGTGTTTCACGTGATCGGAATGGTCGTGCGAAATGATCAACGCATCGAGCTGATGCATGCATCGGCCGTGCGCCGCCATCCGCAGCTTCGCCTGCCGCCCGCTGATGCCCGCGTCGAAGAGCAGCCGTTTGCCGTCCGCTTCCACATAGACCGCGTTGCCGTTCGACCCGGTTTGTAAGGAAAAAGTAAGCATCGCAACAGAAAAGGTAACACAAATCTCAGTTTTTTCGACACGCTTCCTCAAGGTCAGGGCCACGGTCGTGTTTCGGCACTTCCGCTCGCCAGACCCCGTCCGGATGCAAATACTCGTTCGGGCCAAACTGTCGCTTATACGCCATCTTCCGGCAGTCCGCGACATAAAAGCCCGCATACCAGTAGGGAAGCGCATGTTGACGACAGAATTCGATCTCTTTCAGCACCGAGTAGACGCCGAGGCTGCGCGATCGCATTTCCGGATCGAAATAAAAGTACACACTCGAGAGCGACTTCGGGGTCGGATCAACGATCCCCACGCTCACCAGCCGCCCTTCCAGCCAATATGCCATTTCGAGCGTGTCCGCAAATCCGCGGACGAGAAACTGCTCGTAACCGTCGCGCGTCTGGATCATCTCGCCGTCGTGTTGTGACTGCAGATATCGTTGGAACAATGCGAACCGCTGCTCATCCAGACGCGGCGCCCCGACTTCCAGTCGAATGTCAGCGTTTCTTCGCAGTGCGCGGCGCTGCGAGCGTGTCGGCAGAAAAGCATCGACCGGAACGCGCAGCGCGACGCACGAACGGCAACCCCGGCATGAGGGTCGATAGATCACATCGCCGGACCGGCGAAACCCGAGATCCATCAATTGCTGATACGACGCTCCGGAGACAGCGCCGCCGAGCCAGTACAACGCTGACGCTGTTCGATCCGGCAGATAGGCACAAGGATGGTCCTCTCCCCGCAGCAAGGGCAAAGACAAGCCTTCAATCTTCTCGAATGGCACTGATTCCACGTCGCGGGTTCCACTCCTCGGATTTCATATCTCGTGCATCATTATCATAAGGTGCCGCGATCCGTCTGCGATTGTAGAAAGCCGATGAAACGCAGCAACGCAAGAAAAGCGTCGCCGAAATCAATTCGGCGACGCCTCTATTCAAACCCCTTCGTTTGGTATCGCTCGCCTGCTAGCGAAAGCGACGCTTTACGCTGAGTCGCATCCCGCTGACACCGATCAGCATGAGCGCCATCGGCATCAGACCCATCGGTCCGCAACCCGCACCGCATGCCGGCGTCAGCACATCCGGATCCGTGCCCGGATTATCCTGGCCGCCCTGGCCCTGGCTGGCGTTCGCGTTCACGAGAATGCGAACCGTCTCCGCACCGCTCGCGCCGCCGGAGTCAAAGACCCGCAGGACGACGTCGTACGCTTGCGGCTTCTCGAACGTATGCGTGACGACGGAACCGGTTGCAGTGTTGTCGTCCGAATCGGGATCGTCAAAGTTCCACTCATACGTCAGGTTCGAACCGTCTTCGGGATCGCGAGAATCACGGGCATCGAAAGTCGCCGTAAACGGCGCGCTGCCTTGTCGCGAGTTGGTCGAGATCCGTGCCACCGGTGCCTGATTCCGCGTCGCGGGATCGCCAGTGACCGTAACGGCAATCGACGCGGTGTCGACCTGACCGAGAACGTCCTCTGCCGTCAGCGTGACGGTGAATGTCCCGACCGACTGGAATGTGTGCTCGGTCGAGGAAACGCCGCGAACCAATGACGAACCGTCGCCAAAATCCCACGTGAAGTCGAGAACGCCGCCCTCCGGATCGATGGAGCGGTCCGCATTGAATTTGATATTCAGCGGTGCCGCACCGAGCGTGCGATCGACATCAATCGCGGCAACCGGCGGCAGGTTGCTGTCCACGGAACCGCCGACGCGAATTTCCACGGATTGCGAAGCCGATTGTCCGTATGGACGATTGGTAACCGTCAGCCGGGCAACGAAAATGCCAGGCTCGGTGTACGTGTGCGACACCCGCTCCTGTGTGGAAATCGCAGTGCCGTCACCGAAGTCCCAGACGTAATCAAGCGACTCTGTGCCGGGGTTCGGGTCGGTGGTCTGCGCCGCATCAAATACCACAGTCAACGGCGCTTCACCCGATCGCGGCGCTGCATCCAGACGGGCATTCGGCGATTCCGCGGCCGTGACCGTAACCGGCAGCGTGACCGTATCGGAAAGTCCGAAGATGTTGATGACCGTCAACGTCGCCTGATACGGCACCGTTCGGGGCTGGGTGTACGTATGCGTCACGACAGCATCAAGATTGTCCGTCTCGAACGAAACGCTGCCATCGCCGAAGTCCCACACGAAATTGAGCGCTGCGCCCAGCGGATCAGACGACAAGTCATGCTTGAAGGTCACCGTATG
>JBFWWY010000247.1:0-5777 GCA_050245935.1 Phycisphaerae bacterium
ACCAAAACGCCGCGACGCATCGCACTCGCGAGCGTGGCATACTTCAGTTTTGCAGCATCGTCGCAGGCCGACATCGCAAAGCTCTCTCCACGTGAAACAATCGTCTTCGCGCACTGGGATGGCTGGTGTGACGCGGACGGCCCGACCGCCAAACTCGCGCGCCAGGTCGCGACGCGCCTCGCGCAGGAAACGGGATTTGATGGTGAGCAAGCCAGCCAAGTGGTCAATTTACTGATCGATCTCGCACCCGCGAAAACCGGCGTCGGATTCTTCGGCGTACGCGACGTGGAGGGTGAGCCGGTACCCGATCTTGCGTTTGTTTTTCAGGGTGTGAAAGATCCCGATGCCACGATCGCGCGCTTTCGTGCCGTGATTGATGAAGATGAAGACTTTTCAGCGACGACGGTCAACGGCGCACCGCTGACGTTGTGGAAACCGGATGAGGACGTCGACCTCCATCTCGGCGCGGTCGATGGAATTCTGGTCTTTGCGACTTCCACGACTTCAGCGGAGAAGATTGTCGCCGGCATTCGCGGCAAAAACGACTCGCTGACAACGTCCGAAGAGTTCCTCATCGCCGGCAAACAGGCGCGCCGAAACAGCACAACAGAGTCCTGCGGTCTCTTCATCGAGTTGCGTGCGCTCGTTCAAGTCGTCGAAACGATGGTCAAACGGGAAGAAGGTTCGCTTCACGAAAAATGGAACACCATCCTCGAAGAAGTCGGCGTTCGTGACATCAAGTCTCTCTATTGGAGCCACGGTCGGAAAGACGACGTGGATCAGGGGACGTTCTTCGTGCATACCGAGCCGGACGCCAATCGCGGCATTGTCCGTTTGTACCGTCAGGAGCCGTTCGACACTGCCGAGCTTGCAATTGTTCCGCAAGACGCATACTGGCTGAAGGCCGGCACGCTCGACCTCTACGCGATCTGGAAAGAAGCGTTGCGCATCATCGAAGCGATCGAACCCGACGCCGCGCCCCAGGTCGAAAGCGGCGCAGCGATGACCCAGCAGATGTTTGGTTTCTCACTCACGGAAGATTTTCTGCCGACGCTGGGCAAGAGCTGGGTGATGTACGACGCGCCCGTCCACGGCGGGTTGTATATCACAGGAGCAGTCTTAGCGACGCGGCCAAAGTCGACCGGCGAACTGGACGCGATGGTCTCGCGCTTCGTTGAGGTGGTGGCGCCGTTCGCGGAGCAAGGGAATGCCGCAGTCGTGAAAAAGTCACTCGTTTACGACGGTCAGGAAATCGCGTATATCCTGATCGGCAACCTGCCGATTCCCGTCGCGCTATCGTGGACAGCGGCGAATGACAGGATGTTGATGGGCCTTTCGCCGCACACGCTCGCGGCAGCGATCCCGCAGTTTGCGAAAGCGTCGGAACGCGACAGCATCCTTTCGAATTCCGATATTCAAACCTTTCGGGGCTATTTTCCAGAGAAAATCACCGGCATGAGTTATGTCAATACGAAGCTGATTCACAGGCTGATCTACCCCCTGCTGCAACTTCTCCATACTGCAAGCGTTTCGTATGCCGCCTCCGTCGGTTCTGAAATTGAGTTCTCGGTACTGCCCCCGTATGCCGAATATCGCGAGGGCCTGCGCGGCGTCATCGGTACTTCCTGGCACGAGCAAGATGGCCTGTATTTCGGCTACGCCGGGGATACGGGCGTTCTCGCTAAAGCCTCCGGAAGCTATCTCGCATTGTTAGGCGGCATCCTCATGCCCTCTATCGCTGAAGCACGTTACGCCGGGAAACGCGCAGTGAGCATGGCAAATGTTCGGCAAATCGCAATGGCGTGTCACACATACGCCGTCGAGAACGACGACAAATTTCCCGACAACCTTCAGCAGCTTATTGATGCGGGAATCATGGCGACCGACATCTGTAAGTCACCGTTCGATGAATCGGCGACGGATTTCTCCTACACACTCGTGGCCAACGGCTCGACTTCGGCGCATCCGGAAAACGTACTCGTGTTCGAAACACGCGGTTCCGGCAATCGCGGTGAGATCATTGCCGCATTCGCGGACGGGCACGCGGAATCGATGCTGATGGATGACTTTAAAATGCGGCTGCGAGCGACGTATGAGCGACTTGGAAAACTTGAGGAACTTCCCGCCGAATATCGCGACTAGCTGATTGCACAAAAAAAGATGGAAGGTCTAGCCGTGGCGCGGGTTGAACCTTCCATCTCTTTGAAGCTCCGCGCGACGCGGAGTGAGATTGTTTTTAAATCCACCAACAACAATTTATCGAAAAGCGGCGCAAAGAGAACAACAGCGCATGAAAACTTTTCGAAATTTTTTTCGCCGCCGAACCGCGCGCGGTGCCGTCACGCGCGCTGGATCTGCGCGAACAACATTGCTGCCCGCTGTCGTGCCGTGCTGCGCGCAACGTTGCAGTCCATGCAAACTTATCCCGATGTACGACCGCGCTCCACAGTGCCGGTGAACAAACGCGGTGAAAACTCCAGATCCATTTCGCAAGAACGAATTTCGAACGGCGGAATGCTTCCGCGCAATTCCTGCAATCTATTACGCGACTCATCGTGACGCGGCCGCGTCAATTATCGTCGTGCAGATCCTGCTGGCGCTTTCCCTGTTCCGCGCGGCGTGCCCCCCGACTTCGCGCTGAATCGACCTCGGTCTGCATCCCCTGGGGAAGAAGCAGTTGATCCGCCGTGTCAGCAAGCGAAGCCGCGATTCGGTGCTGCTGCGCTCCTCCGTTCGCAACCGGGAAAAATGAGCGGGCATTATCGCTTCCACCGATTGCACGCTAAAATGCCGCCGACGACGGGACGCGGTCAGCATCATGGAGAACCGGAATCATCACGCTGGAAAGCGAATGACGTTTCGGAGCTTGGATGTGAGAGAGAAGTAAAGCCGATGGTGGGATTTGAACCCACGACCCCAGCTTTACGAAAGCTGTGCTCTACCGCTGAGCTACATCGGCGTCGGCGAATGATGGAAATGTAGCGCGAATCGGTCGTGAAATCAAGGTTGGCCACAGGCGCGTGCGGCCAGTACAAATATGAGCTGCGGCCGCGCTTCGACAGGCCAGCGCACTTTTCAATAAGAAGCGAGCGGAATTCAAGTCGTGCGGAAGAATCTTCAGTTCCTGGGTGTCGACATTGGTGGCACTACCGTCAAGTTCGGCCTCTGTAATGAGTCGAACGATCTCCTGCTCACGGGCTGCCTCCCCACTTTCCCGGAACAGGGCGCCGTGCGTCTTGCGGCGCGCATTCGCAGCGAAATTGATCGCGTCGTGCAGTCCCATGGTGCTCTGGAATTGCAGATTGCCGGCGTCGGCGTGGGCGCGCCGGGCCCGCTGGATCACCACACCGGCGTCATTTTCGAAGCGCCGAACTTGCCGGGCTGGAAGAACGTGTACCTGGCGCAGTTGATGCAGGAACAGTTCGATGTGCCCGTCACGATCGAAAACGATGCCAACGCTGCGGCGTTTGGGGAGTCTGTGGCCGGTGCCGGAAAAGATGCGCGCAGCGTTGTGATGCTGACGCTTGGAACGGGTGTCGGCGGCGGCATCATTCTGAACGACGTTCTTCTGCGAGGAGATCACAGCAGCGGAGCGGAACTCGGCCACATGATCATTGAACCGCAGGGACGACTTTGCGGATGTGGTCAACATGGGTGCATGGAGCAATATGTTTCCGCCACCGCACTCGTACGGGATTATCACGAGCGCCTCGCGAATTCCGGTGCCGTCGGCGGGCCACCGATCGAGCACCGGACGGCTGAAGCCATTGCATCGTCCGACAATCCGCTTGCTGTGGAAGCCTGGGATGCTTTCTGCCGCTATCTTGCAATCGGCTGCATCAATCTGACGCGCATTGTCGATCCGACTTGTATCATCCTCGGAGGCGGCGTTGCAAACGCCGGCGACGCATTGCTGTTGCCCACGCGAAAGCATTTTCAAACGCTGAATTGGCACCTCACGAAACACCAGCCGCGGATCATCCGTGCCACGCTCGGCGAGCACGCGGGCGTCGTCGGAAGTGCTGCACTAGCCAGAATCGCGCTGGCACAATCCTGAATCCGGCGAACAATCCACCGACCAACTTTCCCGACATTTCGCGTAATTCACGAATTATCGTGAATTCAATCCCGAGCATCCACATGCCGACTACGCCACAATCCATTCGTAAGTCCCTGTAAACAAACATTTTCCCGACAATTTTCCAGCGACTCAACCGCTTGGAACGGCGCGTGCCTATCTTCTCAGGGTCCGCAACGCTCCTCCATGTGCGAATTGGCGTCCAGCCAATTGCCAAAGCGATATTGGCGGTTCTCGGATACGCTCTTCTGTCTGGCAGGAATAGCAGAGCGGCATCCCGGGGACCGCCGATTTTTTCCTTATATCGCATCCTCCCAACCTAAGATTCTCTACTGATTTGCTGTTACATTGAAAATGATGACCACCCCGCAGGCAATCTTGCTCCTTTCCGGCGGTCTCGACAGCGCGGTAACCGGCGCCCTCGCACGCCGCGACGGCTTTTCCATTCGCGCAATGAGTTTCCGCTATGGACAGCGCCATAGCAGTGAAATCGACGCCGCCCGCAACGTGGCAACAACGTTGCATGTCATCGAACATCGAGTGGTCGACATTGATCTGCGCGCGTTCGGGAAGTCCGCATTGACCGACGACATTCCGGTCCCGAAAGATCGCACCGATCAGCCGACCCATATCCCCGTTACGTACGTTCCCGCACGCAATGCGCTGTTTCTCTGCTATGCGCTCGCTTTCGCGGAGACGAGCGGCGCAAACGACATCTTCATCGGCGTGAATGCCGTCGATTACAGCGGGTACCCGGATTGCCGACCGGCGTTTATCGAAGCGTTCGAGAAGATGGCGAACCTTGCGACGCGCGTGGGGGTCGAGCAGAACGCGATCCGCGTGCATACCCCGCTGATCGACTTGTCGAAGCGCGACATTATCCGAACCGGGCTGGACCTTGGCGTCGACTTTGGACTGACGCGTAGCTGCTACGATCCCGACAGCGACGGCCGCGGCTGCGGGCATTGCGACAGTTGCCGGCATCGCCTTGCTGCCTTCGCCGCGCTCGGCCGTCGCGACCCAGCGCCGTATCAGCAGGCGTTATGAGTGACGTCGAATCGACACCATTCGAAGACGCACCGCCCCAGGTGCCGTCGGTTGCCGACCGCGCGGTCCCATGCCCGCAATGTCGTTACGACCTCCGGGCAGCAGAATGCGGGCGCTGTCCCGAGTGCGGCTTGCCATTCGACCTTGCCGCGCTCGCAACCGGCGAAATCCGCCGGAACATTCCGACCGCAATGGATCGCGCCGATCCGTGGACGATCCATGAAGTGCTTCTGGCGGGATTGCGTGATTTATGGAGTGCGAATTTTCGCAAGAACTGGTTGTTTCGCGCGATTTCAACAGACGGTCCGGCACAATCGGGCATGCTTGTGATTGTCGTAAGCTTGATCATGTCTTTCATATGTGCCACGCTGGTTTTTGGAATCTTTACGTATCTTCCCGGCGTCGCGAGCCCCGCCGTCGCGATTCGCAATGGGTTGTTCGTCTGGGCACCGCGGGCAGTTGCGAGCGGCTTCTTGCTCGCATTTTTGTGTGCGCTACCAATTCTAACGATGCGGATCTACGGTCATCCGGACGCCACCATCCATGCACGTTTGCGACTCGCGTCTTATTACTTCGCTGCGCAAGGAGGATTCATCACTGTTTTTTGGGCGGGTTCGCAGGCGATGCTCCCCTCGATGCCGAGGTGGCAACA
>JBFWWY010000248.1:0-5771 GCA_050245935.1 Phycisphaerae bacterium
TTCGACGATCGTGTCGACGTCTTCGCCGGCACGGATCAGGCGCGCGGAGTTGAAGACGACGATGATCGAACTCGCCGCATGCAGGAACGCCGCCACGACCGGATGCACGTAGCCCGCGGCGCTGAGAATCAGCAGCAGCGCGACGTAGCACACGCCGAAGACCAGGTTTTGGCGAATCACCGCGACCGCCGTCCGCGAAAGCCGGACCAGAAACGGAATGCGGTTGAGATTGTTGTTCATGAGCGCGATCGACGCGGAGTGAATCGCGACGTCGGACCCTGCCGCACCCATTGCAATGGAGATATTGCCCGCGGCGAGCGCCGGCGCATCATTCACGCCGTCGCCGACAACCGCCACCGTGTGGCCTTGGCCTTTCAGTTGATCAACCATGGCGAGTTTTTCGCCGGGCAAAACTTCCGCCTGCACGTCCGTGCAGTGCATTTCCTTCGCGACCTTCCGCGCGACGCTCCAGCGGTCGCCTGTAACCATGACGAGGTTCTTGATGCCCTGATTTCGGAGCGTGTCCATCGCATGCGAGGCATCGGTACGCGTTTTGTCTTCGAGACCGATCCAGCCCAGCGGTTGCTTGTTCCGCGCGACGAACAGCAGGCTTAAACCTTCGGTATTCTCGAGATCGAGCGCGTCGAGGCCGACGCCTTGCTCTTCGATCCAGTCCTTGCGACCGACGAGAATTTCCTGACCTTCAACGGTTGCGCGAACGCCGCGACCGGTGACTTCCTCTGCCGCCGTCGAGACTTCCGGCTCGACATTGGCTTTCCGCGCGACGGCAAGAATCGCCTTCGCGACCGGGTGTTTGGAGTTCTGCTCCGCCGAGCATGCGGCCTGCAGCAATTCCGCCGCATCGACGCCTTCGATCGGCTTCAGCCGCGTGACGTTCAATCGCCCGGTTGTCAGCGTGCCGGTCTTGTCGAAGACAATTGCAGTCAGATTCTTCGCGACTTCGAGATCCGTGACGTTTTTGATGAGGACGCCCAGTCGCGCTGCGGCACCCAGCGCTGCGACCAGCGCCGTCGGCGTCGCGAGAATAATCGCACACGGACACGCAATCAGCAGCATCGAAATCGCGCGGTTCATATCTTTTGTCGCGAGCAGCACGATACCCGCGAGCATGAGCATGACCGGCGTGTACCATGCGGCGTACTTGTCGACGAGTCGCATGATCGGCGTGCGGGTGCGTTCCGCCTGAAGGATCATTTCCTGGACTTTGCCGAGCGTGGTGTCCTTGCCGGCCTTTGTGATCTCGATGTCCATCACGCCGGTGAGGTTGATCGTACCGCCGAAAACTTCATCGCCGGGGTTCTTGTCGATCGGCACGGATTCGCCGGTGATGTTGGCCTGGTTGACGGTGCTCTGACCGCTGACAATTTTGCCGTCACCGGGAATGTTGTCGCCGGGGCGGACACGTACCTTGTCGCCGGGCGTCAGTTGATGGGCTTCGACTTCGGTTTCAGTGCTGCCGACGAGCTTCGACGCTTTGGTCGGCGTAATGCGCACAAGCGATTCGATGCTCTTCCGCGCACCGATCGCCGTGCGGCTCTCGATCAGGTTGGAGATCAGCATGAAGAATGCGATACCGCCGGCGGCGAAGTATTCGCCCTGCGCGAACGCCGCGATCACGCCGATCGCGATGAGTTCGTCCATGTGGCTGTGTCCAGCGATCAGATCTTTCACCGCGGAAATGACCAGCGGTGCACCGAGCATGATCGCGGCAATTGCCGCCATGACGGGCGCGTGAAATTCGTTTTGGAACACGTAGTGGGCGATGGCGGATGCCAACAGCAGCACGCCGCCCAGCAATGTCAGAACGATTTTGGCATTCGTGCTGAACAGGTCATGATGATGACCGATGCCGCCGTGGTCATGATGGTGATGATCGTGATGATGATCATGATCGTGATGATGATGATCGTGGGCGTGATCGTGTGAATGATCGTGTCCGGCATGCGAGTGTGCGATCTGACTCATTCATTACTCCGTCGGACCGTGGTCCGAATTGCTGCGAATTGTTGCCGAATCCGTGAGATCGGGAATGTAGCGGAATATCGGCTCTGATTCAGCCCGCTCCGTGTCGGTTTACGGATTCTACAGGAACAGTAACGCCTGAGAGGGCGCGAAACGGCTTCTCCAATCCGAATTCCGGACCGGTGCTCCTCCGGTCGCGCCGACGAAACCAGGCGCGGACTGCTCCAACCAACATTACGGCACTACTATCGATCCGGTTCGATCGACCCACGGGTTTCATCTCTGCACCGGCTCTCGTTCGCCCCGCCAAAGCGAACTCCTGAGCTGGGGGACCGGTTCTCAACCGGTCGTCGCGAACTGCTCCTGAGCGGGGGGACCGATACTCAACCGGTCATCGCGGACTGCCCTTAAGGGGGAGCTAGCTTTCAACCGGTCGTCGCCCAGCCATTGACGTCTCTAGTTAGCGAGAATTTCCGTGCAAAAGGAGCGTCTCGACCGGATTGGCAATTTTCACGCGATTTGGATACGCTCATGGAACCCTCGATCTACAGGGAGTTTGATTTCGACAAGTGATTGTAGCAGCGAGACTTGGCGTCGTGGATCGCGGCGCATTACGAGGCGTGACTTGGTGACGAATCTGCCGATCTTGGGGGCAACGGAGCGACCGAGCAGGGGGCTGGTACTGGAAAACCCGCCTGTGGTTTCGTTCGTCTCACTCGGCTGCGCGAAGAATCTCGTCGATTCGGAGAAAATGCTGGGGCAACTCGTCGAATCGGGCGCGGTGCTCAGCGGCGACGAGTCGCTCGCGGATACCGTCGTCGTCAATACCTGCGGGTTCCTCGAATCGTCCCGCCGCGAGGCGGTGGAGATTATTTCCGAGCTCGCCCAACGCAAGCGCGCCGGCACGCTGAAACGCATCGTCGTCGCCGGCTGTCTCGTGCAGCGCGACGGCGAATCGCTCCAAAAAACTATTCCTGAAATCGACGCCCTCATCGGCGTGAACAATCGCGACGACGTCGTCCGGGCCGTCTGGCGAATGGATCGCGACGCCGGGGTCGACCTGCATCTTGGCGATTACCACGGCCAGCCGTGGGAGGATCAGGGTCGCGTTCGGTTGACGCCGCGTCATTTTGCGTACCTGCGCATCAGCGAAGGCTGCAACCAGAAATGCACATTCTGCACGATCCCGTCGATTCGCGGTCCGATGCACAGCAAGACGATCGGCCAGATCATTGCCGAAGGACGGGAACTCGTCAGCGACGGTGCCCGCGAGATCATTCTGATCGGTCAGGACACGACCAGCTACGGCGTGGATTTTGCGGCTGCCGCCGCCGGCGGCTCGGCGGTAAACGTCAAACCCGGCACGCGCCCCGCCGAAGCGGGTGACAACCTTGCGACACTCTTACGGTCGCTTGATCGCGAACTGACCGACGCCGACTGGATTCGGCTGATGTACGTGTACCCGTCGATCATGACGGACGAAATTATCGACGCGATCGCGTCCGCCGCGCGGATCGTGAAATACATCGACATTCCGCTGCAGCACATCAGCGACAACATGTTGCGGCGGATGGCGCGGCGCGTGACGCGAAAGCACACCGATGCCCTGCTGGAGAAGCTCCGCGACCGCATTCCCGACTTGAGCATTCGCACGACGTTCATCGTCGGCTTTCCCGGCGAAACGGACGCGGATTTCGAGGAGCTGGTGGAGTTTGTCGAAAACGCAGGCTTCGACGCGGTCGGCGCGTTCAAGTATTCACTGGAGCCGGAAACGCCGGCGGGGAAAATGCCGGATCAGGTCGACGAAGCCGTGAAGCAGGAGAGGTACGACCGGCTCATGGCGGCGCAGCAGGCGGTGGCGTTTGCGGCGGCGCGACGGTTTGTCGGGAAGCGGTTTGAGGTGCTTGTCGATAGCGCCGCCGAAAGCGGCTTCATAGCGCGACACGCCGGACAAGCCCCGGACGTCGACGGGATTTGCGCACTGCCGCCGACGGATGAACTCGAAGTCGGCGACATGGTGGAAGTCGAGTGCGTCGACACCGACGGCTACGACCTGATCTGCGATTTTACGGGTGAATGAATTGGACTTACGCGCGCCGGAACGTCGCGACGCCACGTGTAAATGGGGATTTGAAGAAATCGATCAGAGCCGTCGCGACTAGAGCATTGCAAATCCACTCGTAGCGGCCGTGCCTCCGTGCCGGCCGTAGAATTCCAGTATGCGTTCTACATCAGGCCGCTTCGGTTGAATTGAAAACGCGCTAATGTCGGGAAGAGGAAGAGCATCGACGATAACTAGTCAAAAAGCGTTGCGTGAATCGATGAACTTTCGCCAAAAGTATTTGTAAGGTGATCAACTCTTTTTTTAAAACGCAGGCGCGTCGTGAACCGGGCGTTGAACGCTTGCGGCTCGTTGCAAGACTCGGCAGGAGCCTCGGACTCCCACCTTATCGACGACTCGGCAGGAGCCTCGTCCTCCCACGGGATCACACGTTTTGCGGCACGATTCCCAAATCCGCTGATGTGAAGAGCGACTCGAATGCGAAACCTGCGGATTTCATGTTTTCCGCCGCGCCTTCCATCCGGTCGATCACTGCGACTACTTTCGTCACCACCGCGCCTGCTTCGGTCAGCGTCCGCGCCGCCTCGATCGCCTGCCCGCCGCTCGTGGCGATGTCCTCCACAATGACAACGCGCTCGCCTTTTTCGAGCTTGCCTTCGACGAGCTTTCCCGTGCCATAGTCGGCCTTCTTTGCGTTACGAACGATGACAAACGGCTTGCCGGTTTCGAGCGAAGTCGCGGCAGCCAACGCGACCGCGCCGAGCTCCGGCCCGGCGATGCGGTCGGTGTCGGGATCGATGTGTTTCGCAAACCGCTTGCCCAGCTCGCGGAGCACGGACGGTTCCGTTTCGAATAGATACTTATCGAGGTAATACTTGCTCTTGCGGCCCGACCGCAGCGTGAAGTCGCCTTCGAGAAACGCGATTTTACGTATCGACTCCGCCAGTTCTCTGTCGTTCATGTTCGCTCAACTCCGCGCGGCTTTGCGCTTATTTGCCGGGTTCTTGCTGATTTTTGCGGTACCGTTCGTCGCTTTCGCGCCGCCGTTCGTCGCATGCGCTCCATTGGCAGCCGCGGGGCCGTCAAAATTTTTCACCAGCGAGACAAACTGCTCGATCCCGCTTCCGCCGTACTTTAACACCAAATCAAACACCGCATTCATGGTGTCGAGGAAGTTTCGCAAATCCTTCAGTCGTTTCCGAAACTCGTCCAGGTCGGTGTGCTCGTCCGCTCCTTCCTTGAGCGGCGCGATGAGCGCCTGGCAGTGGTCAATCGTTTCCAGAATCGGCTCCACCTCGCGTCGTCGCCGTTCCTGCATTATCGTCTCAAACATGTGCCAGACGTCGGTGTCGGCATCGAAGAATTCGCGCCGCTGCCCGAACTTGTGTTTGCGGCGAATCAGGCCCCAGTCAACGAGCGCGCGGAGGTTCATACTCGCGTTGCCCCGCGAAATGTGAAGCTGCTCCATGACGTCGTCGGTGCAAAGGGGCTCGGTCGAAACGAACATCAGGGCGTAAATTTCCGCCATGGTGCGGTTGATGCCCCAATACCCGCCGAGCTCTCCCCAGCGGCGTACGAGCTGATTTTTCGATTCCTGTAAGGCCGTCTGCATCGCATGCCTCCTGAACTTTCAGTATCTTCTGAAATATTAGCGACTACTAATCTTTCGTGGTAGACAGCGGCATGGATTCAGAATTTTCAAAAAGATGCGCGGTTGCGAGCCGCA
>JBFWWY010000249.1:0-5768 GCA_050245935.1 Phycisphaerae bacterium
GCTGCAGCAACGCCAGCAATGCGAGCCCGTCGATGCCCCCAAGCGGATGATTCGCGACGACGATGATCGGTCCCGACTTCGGAATCGCTTGCGCGTCGGCGAAAGTGACGTCCAGCCGAATCCCGAGGTGGTGCAGCGCGCGCGACGCGAATTCCTCCGGCTGTTCGCGCGAGGTGACGTGCGAATAAATGTCATTGAGCCGATTCAGCCCCAGTGATTTCTCGATCGTGGTGCGAAGCGGCGCGAGAACCCCGCGCCCGAAAGGAGAATCGGACGTTGCCGGCAACGAAAATGGCTGCACGATCTGCATAGGCAACACTCTTCTTGAAACGCCGAGACCGCGGACCGCGATCCACGTCTGCTGGATATCTAGACTATCGCGCGGCACCGTCGGCGTCTCGGCATCGCGATTCCGAAAATCGTCGAATTTTATCCGCGCTGTCCTGCTGTCATGAACTGTAAGGTGGCAGCATGTGAAAATGGTGAGAATTTGGTGAAGTTTGCTCCGATCCAGCACCGCTTCGCGACAGTTGGCGCGCCACGCCGCCGCCGCAGCACACGACAATCATCGGCAATCGATTATGCTTTCCGCTATGGCGACATTTGCAACTTTCAAGCGTCTTAAGGACAAAGGCGTGGCCGCGATGCAGCAGGGGGACTACATCGGTGCCAAGCCTTATCTGATTCAGGCCGCCGAATGCATGGTCGAGCTGGCGGAAGAGAACAAGGATCCCAAAGCACGGGCCGAACAGGAAGAATACGCCGCTGAACTGATCGAGCTCGCGAAGGATTGCGACCGGAAGGCACGGACCGGCGGCGGCCCGCGCGGGCCGCGCCGCGAACGTTCTCAAGACGGCGACGACGATGACGGTGCGAACGCCGAAGACTGGGTCGTACGCGAAAAGCCGAACATTCGCTTTGCCGACATCGCCGGCCTCGACGAGGTGAAAGCGGAAATTCAGCTCAAAATGATCTATCCGTTTCAGCATCCGGAGCTGGCGAAGCATTACGGCGTCGACACCGGCGGCGGCTTGCTGTTGTACGGTCCGCCGGGGACAGGCAAGACGATGTTCGCGAAGGCGGTCTCGTGCGAAATTGACGCGACGATGTTCGTGCTTTCACCCGCGCAGATCATGAGCAAATGGGTCGGCGAATCCGAGGGCAACATTCGGAAATTGTTCGAAGCCGCAAAGCAGGAAGAAAAAGCGGTGATCTTTTTTGATGAGGTGGAGGCGCTGGTGCCGAGCCGGCGCGGCAGCTCCGATTCGCCGGTGATGCAGCGCGTCGTGCCCCAGATTCTGCAGGAATTGGAAGGATTCGATCGCAAGGAAGGCCGGGCATTGCTCTTTATCGGCGCGACCAACGAACCGTGGGCCCTCGACAGCGCCATGATGCGGCCCGGACGACTCGATACAAAAATCTACGTGCCGCTGCCCGATTCCGCGGCGCGCTTCAAACTCTTCGAGATTTATCTGTCGAAACGCCCGGTCGATGATAACGTCAATTTCGCGGAGCTTGTCGAACTGACAAAGGGCTACAGCGGTGCGGATATCAAGGCGATCTGCACCCGTTCGGCAAGTCGCGCGTTTTTGGAATCGATCGGCGAAGCGCCGGATCGTAATATCAGAATGGAGGATCTGATCGCGGTATTGCAGGTGACGCCGCCGTCGGTCCATGCCAGCGACTCCCGGAAATTCGACGAATGGGCAACTGGGGTTTGACACGCGCGCCGATGAGAACGAGGAACCGATCAGAGCCGTCCCGACCATTGTCGGGATCAGGAAGCGCAACGACGTGAGACATCACAAAATGAATAGATTCTTTGCAACCGCAATCCTCACGCATTGTGCGAGCGACGATCAGCGAATGCTACATCAATGACAACCATCCTCGAACAACTCCAGCAAAATGACCTCATCGCACTGCAGCGCGACGGCGGCGACTGGCCGCGCGGTTTCCTCTCGTCCACGCTCATCCCCGACGGCTGGATGGCGCTCGTCGAAGCCGACGCGGGTTGGCGACGATTCATCCCCTCCGGCGAAGAACCCAAGTGCAACCGCCGCGATCGGCTGACCCTGGTGCGCAATCGCGCGATCGAAGTGCCGCTCGCGGATATTCGCGCGGTCGCCGCGACGGGAGAGGACGTTGCGTTCACCGGGGCATTGCTCGTCCGCTGGCCCCAGCGCGACGACGATCTTGCAGCGCTGTCGCGGCTGTTGCAGCGCCGCAATCCACTCACGCTCGACGTGTTACCGGGATTGCTCGCCGATTGCGGACTCGACGCAGCATTCGCGGCGTTTGCGCGCGAGCGCGACGCCGCTGACCTGCTCGACAGCGACCAGCGTGAGGCGGTCCACGCCTACCTCCAGTCAAAACTCGGCGACAAACTCTTCGATCTCGGCCTGCAGATCGACGCGGTCAATACGTTGCGGATCGATAGCCGCGCCCTGCGCGAAAAACGTGCCCGCGAGCGCGATACCGCGGGCAGAATCGAACGCATCCGTACACGTCAGATGGTGGAAGAAGTCGCTGTCAGCGCCACGCGGCAGCGTCTCGATTCACTGGAAGAAATCCTCGGTAAGCTCAAAAAAGTTTCCGCCGGCGACGATGCCACGCGCTGGCACGATCTGTTGCCGTCGCTCGATCCCGGCGAACGCGGCAAGCTCCTTTCTAGTCTCTGGCGGATTTCGCCGACCGCGACACGCACCGAAACAATTGTCGCAATCGCCGGCATGCATTGCGTCTGGCTTGATCCGACAGCGCCCGACGAAACGGTACGGCGCATCGATCTGCCTGACCTGCTTGGCCCGCTGCGTTCCGTCTCGTTCGATTCACAACGTGGCAAACTGCTCGTCGGCGCTGCACAGGGCGTGTGGGTGCTCGACGCCCGCGAAGATTCCAAACCCGCTTCGTACGCCGTTCCCGACGCGGGGTCACAGCGCACCGGCTTCAATGCGGCAGCAGCGGATGCGTCCCATCTTTACGCGACGCACTCGCGGCTCGGCTGCTGGTCGTGGGCGTGGGAGAATCCGGGCGGCGCCAATCAAGTTTTCGCTCCGCCGCGTGACAGCGGCAGTGTGCGCGCCGCAACGCTGCTTGATCGGAGCATATTCTTCGCCGCGGACGATCGCGTGTATTGCATCGATCCCGATGAACAACATCCGGCCGTGATCGGCGACGCGCTCGGCGCGGCGGTGCATTGCATCGTCGGTCTCGATCGCGACTTGTACTGCGGCGCAGCGGATGGCACTGTCCGTCATCTTTCGCTCGATTCCCCGGAACTGTGGCGAATTCTGCATCGCGGCAGCGGCGGCGCGGTGGAAAGCCTTTGCCTCCGACATTGGAACGATCTGCTCGAAATGGTGATCCCCGCCGGTACGCGCGGGGTAATCGCGTATTATCCGGACGAGCAGATCTCTGCGCCGCTGCTTGACGGCCCCCATGACATCCGCCGCGCGTGGCCTGCTGACGATGTGATTGTCGCGCTCAATGACCACCGTGATCGGCTGCTGGTGATGAACATGGACTCGCCGGACCGGACCGCGCGGGAGGTACCCTTGGCGCGGATGCTCGGTCGCTCTGTTCAGGATGTCTGCCTCGTGCCGGCGATCAGTACCGCGAACCTCTGAACAACGCCGCGATCTTCAAACTCGCGCAACCATTCTGCTGATTCCTGCCGTCTTGCCGCACAATACCGAAACGCATACGCTCGGCGGTTCAAAGCTCGATCCCTCGCTTTCGCGGAGGAGCATTCTGCTTGCTTTTTCTGGTGTTGCTCACCATTGCTGCGCTGTTGCTGGCTTACTACAGCCTGTCACAAGTGCTGAAACTTCGCAGCGAATTGCGCGAACTTCGCGACTACACCGAAACGCTGCATGGCTGGGTTCGGCACGAATGGTTGACCCGCACAAAATCTTCGCCGACGCCGGAGGGAGCAATTCCCGACGCACCGGATGTGCCGAAACTCCAGCCGACGGAACCGGCGCATTCCGCTGACACGGACACAGAAGCCAAACCCGACAGCGAATATCTGCAAACACTTTCGCTGCCGGAATCCGCCACGCATCAGCAAGATGTGCCTGAGGTGCCGTCGACTGCTGACGAAGGCGAACCAGTCGAAGTCACGCCCGCTGCGTTGCAGTCGTCGGACACGAACGATCGCAAGGAGGAATTGCAAAACGCGGATGCCGCATCAGCAGTTGCGACGGGCCAAGACGATTTGCAGCATGCGAGTAAAGCCCGCAAACGCGATCTGCTGCGCGGCGTCGTCCATCCGGAACAAAATGCTGAGTTGAGCAAACCCCAGCGGCGCGGCTGGGAAGAGCAGTTCGGCGTTCGGCTTCCGATCTGGATCGGCGCGATCGCGTTTTTTCTCGCGGGTGCGTTTCTCGTCAAATACACCTTCGACAAAGGGTTGCTCAGCCCGCCCGTCCGCGTCGGCATGGGGATCGCGTTTGGCCTCATACTCATTGGCGTCGGTGAATGGATGCGTTCGCGCGACCGGCGCATCGCACAGGGCCTCACGGCTGCCGGCGTTGCCGATCTCTTCGCGAGCTTTCTCGCCGCCGGCAACCTTTATCACCTTGTCTCACCCACCGGCAGCTTTGTGCTGCTTGCCGCGACAACGGGGGCCGCCATCTTTCTCTCGCTGCGCCACGGCCCGTTCGTCGCATTGCTCGGCCTCATCGGCGGTTTCATCACACCGGCATTGATCGGCAGCGAAGAGCCCGACGCGTCGCGGCTTTTCGGCTACCTCATTCTGTTGCAGGTTGGTTTGCTCGCGGTCACACGTAAGCAGCGTTGGCTTCCGCTCGGCGCGCTGACGATGCTCGGCGGCTTCATCTGGGTTGTGCTCTGGCTTACGACGTCGTTTGTGCCCGCCGACAGCACAACCCTGGTGATTTTCCTCGTCGCGTCGATCGGCACATTTGTCGGTGCAAACTATGTCAGCGGCCAGAGCGATCGGGCCGATGCGTGGCTCAACTCGCCGTGGGGACGCCCGATGTCGCTGCTCGGCGTGGCGGTCGGCATTGCGCTGCTTTGCGTCGTCATCGGCAAAGGCGAACACACGCCGCGCGACTGGGCGTTTTTCGGATTGCTCGGCGCCGGCACGATTGCGCTGGGTCGCTTCAACCGTGTGTATGAGCCGTTCGCGTTTATTGCGGCGGTTGCGAGCCTGCTGCTGATGATCGTCTGGGGCAGAGATCTGCAACCCGTCGACGTCGCGACGCTCCGCATGACTGCGCTCGGCATCGGCGCGGTATACGCGATCGGGGGCTATCTCGCGCATCGCAAAGCGGCACGTCCCGTGATCTGGACGGCGCTCAGTGCCGGTGCGGCGATCGCGTTCTTCGTCACCGCGTACTGGTTTACGGAAAAATACTCTGAGATCAGCGTGCGCTGGATTTATCAGGCATTGGCGCTTGCTGCGCTTTTTGCTGCTGCCGCGATTCCGCTGTATCGAAATCGCGCGGACAACCACATCAACGCCGCCCTTGGCGCGCTGTGCGTTGCCGCGACTTTCTTTCTCAGTCTTGCGCTCCCGATGGAAATTGATCGCCGCTGGCTCGGCGTCTCCTGGTCGCTCGAGGCGGCGGCGCTGATGTTCCTGGCGGGCTGGCTTGGGTTACCGATTCTGCGAACGCTTGCTGCGACGGTCGCGGTCGTCGGCGCAGCGATGTTGCTGCAGCCTGGTGTCCTCACGTACGAATTCGGCACGCATCCGCTCTTCAACTGGATTCTCGCGGCCTACGGCATCAGTGCAATCG
>JBFWWY010000250.1:0-5763 GCA_050245935.1 Phycisphaerae bacterium
GTTCAACTGACGATATCGGTTTTGGTATTCTTGGTTTAGTTTGATCCCCTGCGATTCCTCTGCTCTCCTTCATCTTTTAACTCCTCCGGAAGTTGTTGGAATTTAGTGAACTCGTTTGCTGCTATCGCTTCCAAGTCTAGGTATGAGAAAGGAAACATTTGACGACGAGGAATTGCTTCATCACGTTTCCAGAGCATAACATTTCCATCGTCGTCCTTTCTTTTGATCGATTTTCCAGAACCAAGATTCATTGAAAACAAATCAAAAAACCGACGAGGACCCACGCCTTCAAATGCTTCAAAGCGAACTTTATTTTTCTCGATATCACCTTCAGAATCAGCCACATACAAAGAATCTGAGTGAAATTCTGCAGCTCTGCTTTTTGGGTAAGGTTCTACATAAATTACCCGATTTATTCCCGCAGCGACGATGTGCTTGGCACAATTATGGCAAGGAAAAGTTGTTGTGAATAAACTCTTTCCTCGTGTCGGAATACCTACCCGTCCACAAAACAACAGCGACTCCATCTCTGCATGGACCGCGCGGCTATATTCAGTAATGTCTTGAATAAGACTGCTTTCTAACTGCTGTTTTAGCTTTTCCTTATCGCAGCCTAAATTAGATGCAATCGAAACAACCTGAGCGGCAATTCTGTCCCGCTCTTTTTCATTCGTATCAAATCCCTTTGCCACATCGCGACCATCTTTAACATCAACAATTTGAGAGCCCATTTCAATCGGCCAATAAAGGCCGCCGTGAAAACGTGGACAGTCATTTGCCCCAGAACCTAACACTTCGCAATTAGCGTCATCTGCCACAACTGCTCCAACCTGTCGAGAGAGGTCGGCTGACCGAAGAGAAGCCGCAAAGGCGGAAAACATTGCGAATTCATCAAAAGTGGGCGTCAAATGCGGATTGCCTAATATCAACTCAACTATGCGTCCGAGGCTTGAATCTAAGCGGTCAGAATTTCCATCAATACGAACAAAAAAATCTGACATATGAAAAGTCTTTGCGACTTGCTGGCCACGCTTGTCATCCTCATTTTGATCTCTTTCAATCAACTCCTTAGCTTTCGATTCACCGATCCCTCGGTCTTTCTCCAGGAACTTTACTCGCCGTTCCTTTTCTGCATTTACTCCTATCAAATAAAATCCTTGAGGATAGATGAGGCGAAGCAATTCAACCTCCTCACGATGCTTTAATGATCTGATAATAGTGGCTGACCGCAAACGCGGCTCTTTTACTTTATTCTCGTCGTCATTCCTATTCTCGGCAATTTTTGCAGCCGCGCCTTTTGCTAATATTGCATTGTCTTTGGCTTTGCTCCTTGCATCGTTCCCCTTGTTCATTTTCATTGATGCAAGTTCAAATGGACTCAGCTTCTCAGGCAGAAACGGCTCGATAAGCGGGATTATATCACTAGCAACCCTAATAGTCGCCACCTCGTATCCTGCTGAAGTCAACGCCTTTTCTAGTTCTGCTTGAACGGTATCTAGGTTTGTTCCAAGTGGGGCAACAAGACCGAGTACTAATTCGGTGCGTAGTTGCGCCGTCTCTGATACATTTTGAATTCTCTTGTCTTGATTATTCAAGGTTATTACCACAGCTCTTTAGAATTTAACGTGATTACTTCATTAGCACTGACTCCAACCACACCCATGACACTTCACGCATCCCTCCTGCCGGCTGACGGTCGTGCCGCATTCCGGGCAGGGGATTTTGTAGTGCGTGGCGGAGTCGTGCTGGTGCACCAGCGTGCAGTGCGATTTGGCCACCGTGCCGCGCTCGGTGGCGACGACTTCGCTGGTTTCAACAGCATCGAATGACGAATGGCGCGTGACGCGTGACGCGTTGTCCGACTCGACCACGGTGTCGATTTCCGCGACCGCCGTTGCGGTGATGGTGTGGCCGTTGCCGTTGCCATTCGCGACGGCGTGACCATTTTCTTCTTTACCTGCGGGCAGGATGCCCGCACTACCCTGGGCGGTGTTCACGGTTTCGTCGCGCTGCGCGTCGGATTTCGGCAGTGCGTCATTCGCAAGGCGCTGGGCGATGGCATCGCGCGTCATGGATGCGCTTTTGCCGGCATTGGCGGGTTGAAAACCCGCCCCGCAATTTTCCTTTCCGCACCGTGGCACCATGTCTCCGTGGTTGCCTTCGGTCGGCACGGAGGCGCGACCGCTACCTGCAGGTTCGGTCGGCACGGAGGCGCGACCGCTACCTGCAGGTTGGGTCGGTACCGAGGCGCGACCGCTACCCAGAGCTTCGGTCGGCACGGAGGCATCCCGACGCGTCGGGGCTACCGCTACCGGCGAGACGCCGATGCTCCCCTTGCGGGGTTTGATGTCGACCGGGCGGTCGAGTTCGGCGAGATCGACTTCGCCGAGGAGGAGTTTGTGCAGGCCGAAGAATTCCTTCGCGCGCACGTATTTCTTGAGCGCACACGCAAGGCCGTCGGGCAGGCTCATGATGCGACCGGCCTTGGTGGGGATCTGCAGCGACGAGCCAATGCCTTCCCACTGCTTGATCAGGTGCTTCAGGCTGCCGCCGGAGCGGAGCCAGAGCGAGCCGACGCGGCACATGCCTTCGAGATCGCTGGTCGCGACGTCGCCGCCCTTGCCGAGCTGCGCGAAGATTTCGCACTCGCGGCCTGAGCGCGGGTCGACCGTGATCTTGACGTGCATATTGCCGAACGGCGTCATCTGGCGGATGCGCAGGCCGGAAACGATTTCGGGGAGGTCTTTCGGCTCGATACGCGGCGCGACTTTCGTCGCGAATGACGAATGACGAGTGTCGAGTGACGAATTCTCGTCACCGTGGCTGCCATTGCCGTTCGTGGCCGTGGCCTCCAACCCCGATTGCATCGGGACAGGGGGCTCGGCGGGAGCCTCGGTCTCCCGTCCGGCAGAGACGCCGGACGCGACGGATGCTGCTTTGGAATCCTTATCTTCTCTCCGTGTCTCGGTGCCTCCGTGGTTGCCTTTCTTCTCGTCTTTCTTCAGCGCCATCGGCTGGAACTCGCGGCAGCCGTCGCGGTAGACGGTAACGCCTTTGCAACGCAGGTCGTACGCGAGCGTGTAGATCTGCTCGATCTGGTCGCGCGTGGCGGCGTTGGGGAAGTTGATCGTTTTGCTGATCGACGAATCGCAATGCCGCTGATAACCCGCCTGCATGTGCATGTGCCAGTTCGGCGTGATGTCGTGGGCACAGACGAACGTGTCCTTGATATCGCTCGGGATTTCGTCGATGTGTGCGAGCGTGCCTTCCTTTGCGATGCGCTCGAGCAGATCGTCCGTCAGGAAGCCGCGATCTTCGGCGACTTTGCGGAACGTCTCATTGACCTCGACGAGCGGGCGCTCGCCTTCCTTCTGGCCGCGCAAGACGTTGCGAATAAACGCGAGCGAGAACATCGGCTCTACGCCGCCGGAGCAGTTCGCGATGATGCTTATCGTTCCGGTCGGCGCGACGGTTGTGGTGGCGGCATTGCGCATCGGGCGGTTGTGCACCGTGTCCCAGATGCTGCCTTTCCAGTTCGGGAAGCAGCCGCGCTCTTTCGCGAGTTGCTCGCTGCAGGCGTGCGCCTCGTCGTTGACGAATTTCATGAACCGCTCGCCCCAGGCGACGCCGGCGTCCGAGTTGTACGCGACGTTCAGCTTGTACAGCGCGTCGGCGAAGCCCATGATGCCGATGCCGATCTTGCGATTGGCTTTGCAGATGTGGTCGATCTGCGGCAGCGGGTAGTTGTTCGCGTCAATGACGTTGTCGAGGAAACGGGTCGATTCGTGCACCGTTTCGCGCAGCGCGGCCCAATCGACGTCCGCATCCGGCGTGCATGCGTCGGAAATGAACTTGCCGAGATTGACGCTGCCGAGATTGCACGCTTCGAACGGCAACAACGGCTGCTCGCCGCACGGATTGGTCGCTTCGATGCGGCCGACGTGCGGCGTCGGGTTCATTTCGTTGATGCGGTCGATGAAGATCACGCCAGGCTCGCCGGTCTGCCAGGCGTTGTCGACGATGATGTCCCAGATCATCCGCTTGGTGTAGACGCGATGGACGAGTTCATCCGGCAATGCACGAACGATCTGCGGCGAGGTGAAATAAGCTGCGCGGTCTTCGCTGCCGACCGGCTCCACATACTCCGCGTCGAGCGGGATCAGCGACTTGACGTCGTATTTCCAGATGTCCGCGTCACGCGGAATCAGGTAGCACTGGCCCGTCCGCGGATTGCGGACGACGTGCGGCGTGTCGGCGTCAGCGCGGAATTCTTCCATCCACGCGTCCGTCACCTTCACCGAGATGTTGTAATTGGTGAACTGCGTCAGGTCCTGCTTCGCGTGCAGGAACTTCAGAATATCGGGGTGATGGATGTACATCATGCCCATGTTCGCGCCGCGGCGGAAGGCGCCCTGCTGGATCGCGTTGGTTGCTTCGCTGAACGCGCGCCAGAATGTGATCGGGCCGCTGGTGGTGCCCCCGCTGCTGGCGATGTAGTCGCCGGTGGGGCGAAGCTCGTCGAACGCGAAACCAGTGCCGCCGCCGGCTTTCTGGATCAGCGCGGTGTATTTGATGCTGTCGAAAATGTCGTTGACCGAATCCCGCACCGGCAACACGAAGCACGCACTGAGCATGCCCATCTCGCGGCCGGCGTTCATCAGCGTCGGCGAATTCGGCATGAAGCGGCTGTCCGCCATCAGGTTGTAAAAGCGGGTTGCCCATTCGTCGCGCGTCGCTTCGCTCCCGCCGTAACGGAGCTCTTCATCTGCCACGGTCCGCGCGACGCGTTCGAACAGCTCGCGCGGCGTCTCCGTGCATTCGCCGGCTTCGTTCTTCTTGAGGTAGCGGGCAGCGAGAACCTTCTTCGCGTTTTCGGTGAGAATCGGCTCTTCCTTGAGCGTGCGGGGTTCGGTGTTGACTCCGTTCGAAGCGACCATTCGTCGATTCTCCCTTCAGGAAAGGAAATGTATTCAGTTCGTAAGGCCGCGCGAAACCGCCACACATTGCATGAGACGAAAAAACGCGCGGGATTCGTCCGACAAAGCGACCCGATCCCATCGAGCGGGTTCGGGTCAGTGCTCACCACAAGATGATGTGGCAAGGGGACGAACTATATCCAACTGATTGTAGCACCGCAATAGTAACTTCGCGAAACTCCGTCAAAAATCGCAAGTTGAGGTTCTGTAACGACTTGCGCAGTCGACAAAGTGGGTGAAATTTCCCACTTTGTGCTCCGTGCGCCGCGTCGTCGCTACTGGTTATTGACACCTAACATAATCCTATTTTACCCCCGCGACGGCACCGGGAGCAAGGAAAATCGGTGAAGAAATTAGGGTGGTGTTCGTAGGCTCATGCTACGCGCGGAAGAGGTCGGAGCAATCTTCGCGATATCCGCAATTCGGGCAATTCATCTTGCAATGAACCCCGAACATCGCGGTACCGCAGAACAGGCAGTTGACCGGGAGAGAAGGGGCGCCCTCGGTGCACCGAGCGGTGAGCGGTGGAACCGGCGACATGCTGAGCGGGGCAGGGGCGACTTTCTCGCGATTCGAATTCACAGGTCGTCCTTGCGAGGAGTACAGATTCACTGGCGGCACATTTCTTTTCACGCCGGAGTGAAACGTACGCTCTGGCTTGCGGAAACGCAATCCCCAGTTCCGAGGAACCGTCGGGAACGTGCGCAAAAAAGACGCTCAACCCTCGGAGGATGAGCGTCGATCTCGTTACACGCCGACGATAACGTTCAGTGTTTCGCCGTTCGAG
>JBFWWY010000251.1:0-5737 GCA_050245935.1 Phycisphaerae bacterium
GTTCGTGACGCATCACAACCCGCAGGATATGCAGCTCTATTTGCGGATTTCGCCGGAGTTGTATTTGAAAAGGTGTCTGGTTGGTGGATTGGAGCGGGTTTACGAATTCTCGCGGTGCTTTCGCAATGAAGGCATCAGCCCGCGCCATAATCCCGAGTTCACGATGCTTGAGTTGTATCAGGCATACGGCGATTACAACGACATGATGGATATCACGGAAGCAATCATCGCCGGCGCTGCGGAAAAGGTCATCGGTTCAACGAAGATCGAATTCGGCGACAAGACGATCGATTACACGACGCCGTGGCCGCGGAAGAAATATGCGGAGCTGTATCAGGAGCACGTGGGCATCGACATGTGCGACGTGGCGGCGGCGCGGGAGCGGGCCCGTTCGCTGGGGTTTGTCGAGTCCAAACAGGACGACGCGATCGTGATCAACACGCTGTTCGAGCATTACGTCGAGGACAAGCTGATCAATCCGACGTTTGTGCTTGATTATCCGGCACCGATCTGTCCGCTGACGAAGCGCAGCCCGGACGATCCGAATATCGCGCTGCGATTTGAGATCTTTATCAACGGTATGGAGCTGGGGAACGCCTACACGGAGTTGAATGATCCCGATGTGCAGCGCGCTACGTTCAGCGCACAGCTTCGCGGCGAAGAAGGCGAGACGATGGCGGTGATGGACGAGGATTTCGTCGATGCGCTGGAGTACGCGATGCCGCCTGCCGGCGGCCTGGGAATCGGGATTGACCGGCTTGTTATGTTGCTAACGGGAAGCCAGAGCATCCGCGACGTGTTGCTGTTTCCGCTGCAGCGTCCCCGCGGCGGCGGTGACAAAAGCTGATTCCTCTGTTCTGTTGCAGGCAGGACCTGCGTGCTGCAAACTCTCGCTGATCGTTTCCGCATCGCCGACGACAATCACCACGTCGCCGGCGTTGAAGCGCTCATCTCCCGATGGCCGGAGCGTTGTGGCGCCGCCGCTGCGCTTCAAGGCGACGAATACCAGATTCGGATGCGAAGCGCCATATTCCTTGAAAGTGGTGCCGATGAGCGGCGACGCGGCTGAAATGACGATTTCATTCAACGCGAAGCCGCTTTCTGTGATATTTGACGCTGCGAGAAACTCGGCGAGATGCGGCTGGGTCAGCATGTTCGCGATCGTGCGGCCGCTTTCCAGTGCGGGCGCGATGACGGAATCCGCACCGGCGCGGCGCAGCTTGTGAATGGCATCCTCGGCGTTGGCCCGACAAATGATGCGAATGCCCGGATTGAGTTCGCGGGCACTGAGCGTTGTCACGATGTTCGCGGTATCGTCGTCTGAAGCGCAGACAATACCTTTGGCACGGCCGACGCCGGCATTCCACAGAACCTGATCGTCGGTGGCGCTGCCTTCGAGAATGATCATGCCAGCGTCGCGGACCGTCTCGGCGCGTTTGGAGTCCGACTCGATCGCGACAAACGGCACCTCGGACGCGTGCAGCATGTTGGCGATGACGCGGCCGACACGCCCGCAGCCGCAGATGATGTAGTGATCGTGCAAGGCATCGACGCGCTTTTGCATTTTTCGCTTCCAATCCAGTTGATAACTGACCAATGTCTGGATGAACTGTCCGGCGGCGTACGTCGCGGTCGAGATGCCGCCGATCAGCAGCAGGCTCGTCACGCGCTGTCCTGCCACGCTCAGGCCGTAGTCGCCGTAGCCGACGGTGGAGATCGTGATCAGGGTGAAGTAGAACGCTTCCCAGGTCGTCCAGGTGCTTTCTGTGAGAAGAAAGCCGGAGGTTCCGAGTGCGATGACGCAAAACAGCGCGGAAAATGCGCGGAGGACGCGCGAATGCGTTCGTCGAAAATGACCGAAAGCGCGAAGTGTGCGCAGCGGTGCAGCACGGGGTTGCGTGTGCGGGGTGATCTCGCGGAAGTGGTTCACATGCCAGAAATCGACAGGATTACCGATTGTCTGTAACAGTACATCTCCGCGCGGGTCCAGCGCTATGGCGTATCGTCGGGACTTCTCGTGGAGGAATGTCCCTTCTGCGACAACGCGCGGAAAATGCGCTCGACTTCGTGTGATCGGGCAATCGCTTGCCACCGCCGGTGCTTGCCGCTAAAACGCTGGCAACCCCCCGCGTTGCCGATAATTCATTGCAGGTCTCGCGCGCTTCAAATGAGCGTGCGCGATGGATTTCTGTCTGGAGCTTCTTATGCATTCCCCTCGACAATATCTTTTGCTGACACTCTTGCTGGGCTCATGTGGCCTGATGTTCATCGTCGGCGGTTGTCCGACACCCGATCCCAGCGGATTGCCGGGACCGCAAGGTGAGCAGGGGCCGCAAGGGGATCCGGGACCGCAGGGTCTGCCCGGACCGCAAGGTGTGCCGGGTGAGGATGGAATGGACGGTCCGCAAGGTCCGCAGGGTGACTCCGCATTTCAGATGGTGGGTGACAACGCGATTTTCCAAGAGGGAAATGTCGGGATCGGCGTACTAACACCTGAAAATCTGCTCGTCGTCGCAGGGATTATCGAGTCCACGCTTGGGGGGATTCGTTTTCCGGACGGCACCACGCAAACGACAGCCGCGCTTGGCGACATCACAGCCGTAACCGCTGGAACGGGACTGGTCGGCGGAAGCGCCGCCGGAGACGTCACCCTCGGTGTCGCATTCGCTGGTAACGGCACGTCCGCCATGGTTTCCCGCAGCGATCACGTGCACAGTTCGCTGGCTGCAGCGGATGGTGCGCCTGTTGCTGCACTCCAGCTCGACAACGCGGGCAATGTAACCGTGTCGCAGAATTTGTCAGCACAAGGCGATTTCACTGTAAGCGGGACGACCGAGTACATGGGGCCGGTCTTCTACGACGACATCCTTCGCGTTGCCGCACTCTCGTCGGCGGGCAATACCCTTGACCTGCAGGCCAGCACCGCAACGATCATCAGGCTCTTCAATACCGGTGACGCACCCAACATTCTCGCAGGCGATACCGACAGCAATATTATTGAACTCGCGATCGGCGTCAGCATCGCAGGCGGGAAGACGAACAACGTCTTTGACGATTTCGGTGTCATTGGCGGCGGAGAAAGCAATACCGTGGGGGACAACGCCGGAACGACCACGGACAAAGAGCATTCGGTCGTGGCGGGTGGATTCCTGAACACCGCCTCGGGTTTGCGATGCAACGTCAGCGGTGGAACTGCCAACACGTCCAGTGGAGATTTTGCCAGTGTTGCGGGCGGAATGATGAACACGGCAAGTGGCGACGCGTCACATGTCGCAGGCGGTGCGAGCAATACAGCTTCCGGAAACTGGGCCATCGCCGCCGGTCGTCAGGCCCATGCGATGCACGACGGCGCGTTTGTTTTTGCGGATTCCCTGGCATTCGATTTCGAATCCTCCGCAATGAATGAACTCGCGATCCGGGCGACAGGTGGTGCCCGGGTGGTCTCGGGCGTCGATGGCGGCGGCTTGCCAAATGCCGGGGTGGCGCTGGCCCCCGGTGGCGGCTCTTGGAGCAGTTTGAGTGATCGCAGCCTGAAGGAAAACGTGGTGCCCGTGAATCCGGCCGAGGTGTTGGACGCTGTCGTTTCTCTTCCCGTCAGCTCATGGAACTATTGTGCGCAGGACATTGGAATTCGGCACATCGGCCCCATGGCCCAGGATTTTCATGCGGCGTTCCTCGTGGGTGAAGATGAGCGGAGGATCACGACGATTGACGCCGACGGGGTTTCGCTGGCGGCGATTCAGGGACTGCATCAACTGGTGCAGGAGCAGGCACAACTGATCGATGCCCAGCAGCGACGACTTGATACGTTGGAGCGAATTGTCGCGGAACTTCGCGCTGCTGCGAAAAAATAAGCGGGTCGCGGCCGGCTTGCCGCGATTGCAGTGGCGGAATCTCGCGATTGCCGTATCGTACGCACGCACGGACGGCTTCCGGGAGATGAATCGCGATGCACAAGACCGCACTCAACGAATTACACCGCCAGTATGGCGCAAAACTCGTCGATTTCGCCGGCTGGGAGATGCCGGTGATGTACACCTCCATTACTGAAGAGCACAACTGGTGCCGGCAGCACGTGGCGGCGTTTGACGTGTCGCATATGGGGAGGCTGCGGTTTCGCGGCGGGGATGCGGAGAAATTCCTGCAGCGTATGTGCACGCGGAACCTGTCGGAGATGCCGACCGGTCTGTGCCGCTACGGGCACGTCTGCCGCGAAGACGCGGGCATTCTCGATGACGTCATCGTATCCAAATTTGACGACCACTTCGGCATGGTGTGCAACGCATCGAACCGCGAAAAGCTGCTGGGCTGGTTCGCGACGCACCTGCAGGGTGCGGATGTGCAGATCGAAGACGAAACATTTGAAACGGCAATGCTCGCGGTGCAGGGGCCGGAAGCGCTCAAGTTGTTGGATGCGGTGCTGCCGATCGATCTGAGCGATTTGAAGCGCTACCGATTCAAAAGCGGGGATTTTCAGGGGGCGCAGTTCGCGGTGTACCGCAGCGGTTATACCGGCGAGGACGGCGCGGAAGTCGTCATGCCCGCCGGGTTTGCGGCGATTGCGGCGGCGTTGTTCATGCAGAAGTCGGCGGAGCTCGGTACGCCTGTAAAGCTTGCGGGCCTGGGAGCGCGTGATTCGCTGCGTCTCGAAGCGGGGATGCCGCTGTACGGGCACGAGCTGACGGAGGCGTGGGATTCGCTCACGGCGGGGCAGGAGTGGTGCGTCGATCTCTCCAAGGAGTTCATCGGCTGCAGCCGCCTGCGGGAAATTGATAACGCCGGGCCGGAGCGTTCGATGTGCGGCTTCGTGCTGGAGGGTCGCAGGGCGGCGCGGCAAGGCGCGAAGATCATCGAAGACGGGCGGGAGGTCGGAGAAATCACCAGCGGGGCGCTGACGCCGACAATCGGCAAGCCGATCGCGATGGGTCTGCTCGATACGGCGCTGGCAAGTCCGGGGTCCAAGGTGCCGATTGACTTGCGCGGCACGCTGGTGGAAGCGGAAGTGGTGCCGTTACCGTTCTACAAGCGACGGGGTTAGAATTCATCGCAAAGAAAGTGAACCGCTTGTGGCATCGGCAACGCTGCCAGTGCGTCTGAGGGTGGGGCATTCCGGCTCGTCGCGCGGGGCGAAGAGTTGGCATGAAGGACATTCAGCGATTGAGGATTTGAAATGAATATTGTGGCCGGTTTTCCACTGACGGCGATCTTGCTCATTATTTATAACATTATGGCGTTTTCCGGCGACATGAACGCAAAGCTCGCGAACCCGCTGTGGAGCGTCACGCTGCTTTCCGGGGCGGAGTGGACGCTGACGTGGAGTGAGTTGCTGATCGTGATGGGAATTGTGTTTCTGTACGTTGAATTGGTGAAAGCAACGCGCACAGGGTCGGCAAGCATCATCGATCATGTGTTCTCGCTGCTCGTGTTTATCATCTTTCTCGTGGAATTCATTGCGGTCGCGGGTTGTGGAACGTCGACGTTCCTGATTCTGGGTTTGATCGCGCTGCTCGACGTCGTTGCCGGATTTACGATTTCCATCGTTTCGGCGCGGCGCGACTTTGCGGTGGGGCCGGGTGTTGGTGGGTAAAAAACTGAAAGCTCGCGAACGAGTGGAGATGAAGAGCGGAGCGGGGCGAGAGTTATAGCAGGTCTTCAACGTTCCATATGTCGAGCGTCGTCTTCGCTTCCGTATCCCGACTGCTGTCGGGACGGCTCGGAACTAATCTCTGGAAGAGTG
>JBFWWY010000252.1:0-5728 GCA_050245935.1 Phycisphaerae bacterium
TCCTTCTGCGGATCGACAAATGCGGGCAGCGAATCGACGATCTCGTCGTTCACCGCAACGAAGCCCTCCCGAATCAGCTCCTCGGCTTTGCGCCGCGAAGCCACGCCGGCGTCGGACAGAAATTTTTGGAGTCGCATTTTCATTGCTGGTCGATTCTATGCGCACGCAGACAAGGTGCTGTGCCGGCGCTCAGCGATTGTTCCCGGGATCGCGAAATCATTGTGTAACGGGGCCGTATCAGTCATTCCACAAGGAGTCTTTCTCTCGATAGTTTTCAATTTCCGTCTTCGAATCCGGTGCTTGCGCCGGCGCGTCGGCATTGTCTGTGTTCGACCGGCCTTGCCCCGCGCGCGGGGAAAACCGCTCCTTCGCCATCGCGTCCGACGGGGCCCGCTCACGGAACGGCGTCGGCCCAAGCAATTCGTCGATGCCGATTTGTTCAGGAACTATTTTTGCGTTGATCATCCCCTGCTCGGCCAGCTCCGCGAGCACCTGCACCACTTTCGCGTACGGCTGTCCCAGACCACGCAGATTCTTCGCACGATCGAACACCGGTACCTCGGCCAGCGCCATCACGAGACTTTCCACGTCGGCCGGAATGACGATTTTTTCGGAAAGCCGATCCTCGCGCCCGCGCGCGAACAAGGTCAGCTTCCCGGGCTCGTCTTTGGACGTGATGGTGACCGTTTCGTCTGCGTCGGCGTAGTACATCGGAGTCTTCACGCGAACACGATCGCCCAGCAGCGCCAGGCGCGGCGTATGCGTCCGCCGGAAGTAAATGATAGGGGTTCCCGTCGTATCAATCTGATCAAAGATCACGTTCGGCTGCATGCGATCCAGCACATTGCGGAAAATTTTTCGGTCAATGGCCGGATGCCCCATATTGGCCAGCGATTCGTACGCCGCAACCCGCAAACTCGTGTTGTCACCACTGAGCAAGGGGACGATCTCATCGCCGGCGTACTGGAACTTGCTCTTCGCGATTTCCTTCACCGCGCCGTTCGAATAAGGCTGTCGCGAGGAGCGTGCGACCTGCTCCATCAGCGAGAGCGCCTGACTGTCACCGAGACGCAGGCCCGCGCGAGCGGCGTAAAAAGAGATTCCTTCATCACGGGAAGCGTATTGGTCGCGCAGAAGCGGCAGGATGTTCTCTCCGAGCGCCTCCCATGCAAGCGAAATGCGCTCCATTTCGCGCGAATCCGTTTCCGCGAGCGTCAGCAGATCCCGGAATTTTCGCTCCTTGAATCCACCCTCCGCCTGCATCGAACAATACGGCACCAGCGTCAGGAATTGATCCGGATCATCTTTGTATTCGCGCGGCGTGTGGAGTAACAGATAACCCTGACTCATGGCCTCCGCCGCCTTGGGCCGCTGTCCGAACCGTTCATTGATGGCCCGCTCCAGCCGTCGCGCCAAAGGATAGGACGGTTCGACAAGTTGCAACTGAACCGTTCGCTCATCCGACGTCCGTCCGCCGCCCAGAACAAAGCCGCGCCGGGGATTCTGATTTCCTGTGGCACTTCCCCCTTCAAACGGATTGACAAAGATCGGCCCGCTCGCGAGCGCTGCGACGCGACCCTGCAGAATACCGGTTCCCGAAGCATTTACATCGAAGATCCGCAGTTCGCACGGAGCCAGAAGTCCACCTTCCAGGGAGCGCGTCGCGGTACCCGCGATGGCTTCCACCTGAAGATCGATGATCGTGCCCCGCGGCGCTCCGGCCGGAATCACCGCCATCACCTCAACCACGGCCGTGCTTTCGTCCTCGATCAGTTTCTGCGGTGAAAACTTCCGGCGATGCGTCCCCGGTCCGGTCGGCATATATTCACGGCTCATGAAATCGAGCAGATACTCGCGGATTGCCGACGGACAATCGCTGCTGCCGTTTTTTCCGAGATTGGTGACGATACCGAAGCCGCGGACCCGCAGCCCCGACGCTCCGGAGAAAAGCGTGTAGTATCCGACGGTGTCGCGGAACAGCGGATCGGTGTCACCCGCCGCTTCCGGCGTCGGCTCATCTCCCACATTTTTTTTCTTGCCGAACAGATCTCCCAGGCCGGAGGACTCGCAGCCTCCGGTAAGCAGAAGTCCCGCAATAGCCGCCAGTGCGTGTACAGCGCTTATTTTCATGCATCGTCCTCAACTCATCGTCGTGAAAAAACGCCCCGGGTCGCGGGGTACAGCGTGCGCCGCGCACTTCGTGGCCAGGTGGGCCGGCTCGCGTGCGATGATCCGATTCCCATTGAGATCATGCCGCTCCAACCGTTCGACGGTAGTATAACCAAAAGGTTTCATCCGCGCAATGCCGCGGCGCTTGCAGGGGCCGAAGCCGAACGCGAGCTTTCCGGGCGGCTGAATCGCAGCGTGACGGTCGAGAGGAACGGAGTGACATGAGTGATATTGCGGTCATCATTCCCGCAGCAGGAGCCGGCAAGCGTTTTGGCGGCGACGTCAAGAAGCCTTTTGTGCAGATTGATAACCGGCCGATCTTCGTCAGAACGATTGAGCTGTTTATCAATCGGGAAGACGTTTGCCAGACAATCCTCACCGTCTCGCCCGACGACTATGACGTCGTCCGGGAAAAATATGCGGCGAATCTGATGTTCATGGGAATCAAGCTCGTCAAGGGCGGAGCCGAGCGCTACGACTCCGTCCGCGCCGCGCTCGCCGCGGTCGATGACAACGCGAAATTGGTCTGCATCCACGACGCCGTACGTCCCTGTGTCCTGCCGACCTGGATCGACGACGTTTTCAAGGAAGCCCGGGCCACCGGGGCGGCGATATTGGGAGTTCCTATAACCGGAACGGTCAAACGGGTTTCGGCATCGATGGTCATTGACGAAACCGTTTCGCGCGAAGGCCTCTACGAAGCGCAGACACCGCAGGTGTTCAGCAAAGCGGTCATTACCGCGGCATACGACAAACTATCGGACACTGCCACGCCGACAGATGATGCCGGCGTCGTCGAAAGGTCCGGCCATCCTGTTTCCGTGGTTGCAAGTGACCGAAGGAATATCAAGATCACCTCCGCCGGCGACCTGCCGCTGGCCGAAGCGATCCTGAAAACGATTGCCCGGGCCAAGAAATCGGCCGGTCCTCTCGGTGCTTTTGGCGAAGCGGAATGGTAACGAAGGCACAAACGTTCTAGTATAGTAGGTGCTGCCGAGCGCATCGAGCGATGGAATTGAAACCGGACGACACGATCTCGCGAAGTCGCGTAGATGTCCGACGAGAAATCAGCTTCGTTTTGACACGAGACTGCACCAACTTATGCCGCCGCGTTTTGTTTGGCCGGTTACCCGCGATCAGACTTACCCTGCTATTGCTCGTCCCCGCCGTGGGCTGCCAGAAGCCCTTTCAGAGAAGTGATGCGACTGCTGGCGATGCTTCGGAAGCTTCCGCGACGGGTGCGCGCGACGTGAAGGGCACCGACGCCGACGCGCAGAATTTGCCGCGCCGTGTCGATATCGTCTTCCGTGTGATGCAGGTGCAGATTCCCTCGGAAAACCGGAAACAGGCGGGCCCCCTCTGGACGTTCACCCGCGAAAACGTGCTCGACAGCGAGGTGCAACATCGATTGCGCGAAAACGGCATTCGCGTCGCACTTGCGCGCAGCGACTGGTGGTCGAAGATCAAAGAAGCAATCGATCGCATCGAAGGTGTGCGGGTCAACGAACTGGATCCGATCCGCATCCCCCCATCTTTCCCGTTTCTGCTGGAGCTGGACGAGCAACCCCGCGACCAGACGCTGTTCTACCTGAACGAAGACGGCGTCCTGGACGGACGAACATGGAAGCAAAGCCGAAACGTGCTGCGGATGACGTATGGATTCCAAAGCATGACGGCGGATCAAATTGCCATCGAGATTGTTCCCGAGGTTCGACAACACAGCAGCGGACTGGATTGGGTACCGACCCCCGCTGGAGTCGAGCAGAAGCCGCAGGCGGAAGGAATGGCGTTCGCACAGGCCGGATTTATCCTGCCGGTCGGGACGGACCAGACATTGCTCATCGCCCCCAACGACAACGCCGAAGCCTACGGAATTCTCGGCGGCGCCCTGCTGATCGAGCAGATTGCGGGAATAAAACACGACCGAATGATCTTTATTCGACCGGACATTCAATATGGCGAGCACCGTGAATGATCTAGATACACATCATGAGCCGCTGAACGCGGACTATATGCGCAATATGCTGCAGGGAATCCCCGTCGCATTGATCGCGTGCGACCCTGAAGGGACGATTCTCGCCAGCAATGAGGCCGCGACAAGGGAATTTGACCTTCGGCGGAAAATGCTCACAGGACACAATATCCGCTCCGGCTTCCCCGAACATGATCAGATCCGCATCGACAACATACGCAAAGAATGCCTGAAAAAAATCACCCCGCTGAATTTTCACGTCTCCCTCAAACAACGCGACGAATATCAGGAATACGAAGTCTGGATTACGCCCGTCGTCGACGCGGACGGCTCCGTGCAGGGGCTGACCTATTCGTTTCAGGAAATCCATCTGCCCAGCCACGTCCTTCGGGCCCTTGATAAACAGAGCCGGCTGAACTCGCTCGGCTCGCTGGCAGGTGCCGTTGCGCACCACTACAACAACCTGCTTTGCTCCATCGCAACCGCCGTGGACTACGCAAACAACATGAACACCATGTCGGCGATGAAGCGGGCGCTGGGCCGCGTCAGCGAGCCAATCGACCGCGCAGCGCAAATCTCCCGTGAACTGCTCGCGTTCGCACAGGCGGATCACCGCAGCAGCGACATGGCGGACTTGACCGAATGTGTGCTCTATTTCTGTGACGAGCACGAGGAATCCCTCGCCCGTCAGCATATTACGCTGACACTTAATTGGTTCCCCGTTCCGGTCTTTCCGGTTCCCCGCGATTCAATGATGATCCTGCTCACAAACCTCGTGAAAAACGCCGTCGAAGCGATGCGCGGCGGCGGCGAAATCACAATCGATCTCTCGCTCCGCGATGAGCACAATATTGCCCTCATCATTACCGACACAGGCCCCGGCATTCCCCGCGAAATGATGGATCACCTCTTCGAACCGTTTTACACCACCAAAGGCGAACTCTCCTGCACCGGCTGCGGCGCGGGCCGCAACACGGGTCTCGGACTCGCTGTCGTTCATGGCGTCGTGAGCGCAATGCACGGCACGATCACAGCCGCCAATGCGCCCGGCGGCGGTGCGCGTTTCGAAATGCTATTTCCGGCAGGTGGCAACGCCGCAAATGACTGAGAAAAATGGTGTCGGGCGTCGACTTTCAGCGTCACTCATATCAGTCTTCTCAACCACGCAACATGGGCAATAAATCGGCATGAAAAAAGAGCCGCCAGGCGACCCTTGCGCGCTGTAAAACTGTCGAATTTCAACCTTACGGTCGCGGCGACAGCGCCCCCGCCATCGGCGGATTCCCCAAAATCGGCAACTCATACGCCGCCGGATTGATCTGCTTGATGACCCGCGCCGCCGCATCTTCCGGTTGCGCTTCGATGTGCCGCTCGAATTCCTTGCGGAACTTCTGCACGAGCGTGCGAATCGGCCACGCCGCACCATCCGGCAGACCGCAAATGCTCATGCCGGGCATCATCCCCATGTTGTTTGCCATTTCGACAATGAGGTCGAGGTCATACTTGCGACCGGCACCCGCGCGAATGCGTTGAGCGATCTTGTACTGCCAGCTCGTCCCTTCGCGGCATTGCGTGCACTGCCCGCAC
>JBFWWY010000253.1:0-5720 GCA_050245935.1 Phycisphaerae bacterium
GTAGCCATCGTCGTGGCTTGCACCGTGTTAGGGTTCATCGCCGGTTGCAGCAGCAGCGGCAGTGGTGACGAACCTTATGATCGAACAGATCGGGAGGCATATCGCGCCGAACGCCGCGACAAAGCCAAGAAAAAGAAGGTTGGGGCCAGCGTCGCGAGCTATGTTCCTTTCGTCGGCCCATTTGCGTCCTCGGGCCTCCGGCAAAGCGCTCATGATGATGAAGCGGAAGCGAATCGCGACTACTACGAAGAATTGCGGGAGTATGAAGAAGCAAGGCGCGATGCGGAGAATCAAGCACGCGTGGATGCTACGAGGCGGGATACTGCGCGTCGCGATGAAGCGGCGCGGCAAGCACAAGCCGATCGCGCCGAAGCAAATCGCGATCGCAGTTTCCCTCCGAGCGAGCTCGATCGCACCGCCGACAAAATCGCGCTGCGGATCGAGCAAAAGTTGCCGCGTCACGATTACGTGGGCGAAATCCTCGCGAAAACCGATAAGCGGCTGGTGTTGTATCGCGACGTCGCAGAGAGCAAGGCGCCGCATACGACTGCACAAACGGCAGAGAATCTGCTCGACAAGGTCATCGTGAGGCTGAAGCAGAGTTCGGTGATCAATGATTATTTCCTGATTGCGACCAGTCGGCGCGAAGCTGAGAGTCTGTTCGAACGAAGCGAAGGGGGGAGCCGGGAGATTGTTCGCGCCGATCGCAATGACGCTGAGTCGCCCATGCGGTTCAGTAGTGAAGCGATCGTCGCGATTCAGTTACGCATTTACGAGAAGGATCAGCCCGGCAAAACGACGTGGGATGTTCAGGTGGATGTGCCCAATCCGCGCACGCGACAATTAATTCTCAAGGAAGAATTTCCCGTCCCGTAATTATTTTCTCTTGGAGTGAATGATGCCGCGCAACATTGCGATTCTGTGCTGCCTTGCCGTCGGATTTCCGGCTTGGAGCGATGAAAAACCGCTTCCGCCGCCACCCAGCGGTGCAATCCCTCAGCTGGTGGTACCGCCGAAGAACTGCGATTTCTCGAAGCTCGTCCAGCTCTGGGACAAAGCGGGTTCACCCCCACTATTTGTTCTGTGCGGCGTAAACGTGGGCATCGTCGATCGATGGAGCACGGAGTCGATCTCCCTCACCAACAGCGGCCGCAGCGTGGATTCCGCCGGCGTGACGATTCGCGGCGGCGAAGAAGCAGCCACCAGCAGTGGACCGCGCAGGATCGAAGGCGAGTTGACACCCTTTCGACATTTGCAGCGCAACATGACGTGCGATGATGCAAATGGGTTTACCAGTAGCATCACAGCCGGAATTCAAGAGCAGTTACTGGATGCCGGAATCGAACGAGTGATTCTGCCGGATGCGTTGGTACAAGCCCGGACGCGTTTGGTAGATTCTTATCGAGCCGGCGAAGAGCAAGTAGCGCTTGAGAGCATTTTTTCCGAGCTTCCCGCCGCTTTTGTTCTGTATGTTCGTATGTATCCGCTCGAACCAGATCGTAGCGCAGGCACGAAGAGCGAACCGATGGTGCGTGTTCGCCTTTCCCTGATTCTGGCGGGTAGTGGCGATACTGGTGGAACTGATTTTTTTGACATTCCGGCTGGAATCTCCGCGCGTCACGTCACGGGATATACGCGCGAAATCTGTTGCAGCTTCAACAAATTGCTCACGCGTCATTTTGAGCGGCGATTTGGTCGGGGCGGTCTCGTACAGATTAAGTTTCAAGATTCAAATTTGAAACAGCTCCGTGCCATTGGCGAAGCAATGGAGGCGTCGGTCCCCGAATTCGTAGCGCTCAATCCAAGCGCATCGCGGGTAGTTCGCGGCCGCAATATTACCGATGTGACAATTCGTTTTCGCGGGAGCGCATTCGACTTGTACAGCAGCATGGGGGAGATTCTGCCCGAAACGCTTGGCTTGTCGCCGCAATTGGTGGACTCAGTCGATGGTAGTTTAACGATTACCATGGTGCAGCTCCCCGAAAAGCGCGATCCCGGCAAGATGGCGCGATGGGAGATTCTGATGTCGGAGGATGATCCGCGTCGCGAAGCGCTGCTAGCCCAGTTCACGTCGGAGTATCGAGACGAGCAGCGTCCGCGCATCGCGGTGCTCGTCAACCGTGAGGTGTTGGAGGCCGACCTTGATGGCGAAGCCGGCGAACGTCTCAAACTAGACGCGGAGAAGAACGGCTATCGATCGATGCGGGGCTACACGACATTTTCCCGGCTTGCGAATTCCCGCGATATGGATGGACAAGCGCTGGATACCGCCGCGATGACGGAAGCACTGCGCATCGAGTTGTTGCGTTACGGTTTGAACGTTGTCGATGCGGAACATGCGCGTGCCCGAATCGCGAAGGAAGCGAACGTGCATGGTGAAATTCTGAACGACACCGAGATCGAACGTGTCATTCGGGAACTCGACACCGCTGAGCTATTCCTGCGTTGTACGGGACGCCGACAGGACTCCAACCCGCCGAAATACAGCTTTACCTTCAATATCTTGCGGAACGCGGACGCGGGGATCCCTGCCAGCGCATTGGATTCCATCCTCGCGAGTGACTTCACCGGCGACCAACACCCGCTGCAGCGCCTCGCGAAACAAGCGACGGCAAAAATGGTCGACCAGCTCTGGGCGGACTGGTCGCCGCCCCGCCGAATTCATGTGATGGTCACGCATGCCCGCGCCGAGGACGACGTCTTGGCCGTGATGGATGCGATGCGGCTGAAAATCAGGAGCGGCATCCGCGCAACCGAATTCAAGGGCATGAGCGGGGTCGGCGAAGCGCGCGTGGGCCAGTTTGATATCGAATGGGACGGCGAATTTAATGAGTTGGTAAAGAATATTCAGGATCGCAAAGATGTCTTGCCGTTTTCGCTACACGGGACAAATACGTCCGCGAATTCGCTTACCATTCGCGTTCGTGATCAGCTTACGATGGCCAGTGCAGGTTCGTAGGGAGTCGGCCCGGCATCGGTCCTATGAATGTTCATCCACGAATCGGGCAAACGGATGTCAATTCGAACGGGACTTGCTGCGATTTTAATTGTCTGCGGGTTAGGGCTTGCCGCAGTCGGCTGCAATCGTGGCGGTCAGCGAAATGACATTCTGTTGGATCAACCTGATCGCGAAGAACTCCGTGCAGAGCGAAGAGCTAATGTAAAGAAAAGGAAGCTTGGGGCAGGCATAACGGGATTCGTTCCTTTCGTCGGCTCATTTGCGTCCTTGGGCCTCCGGCAAGGCGCTCAAGATGATGAAGCGGCACGGCAAGCACAAGCCGATCGCGCCGAGGCAAATCGCGATCGCAGTTTCCCGCACCACTTGTTGCTCCCGACGGCCCGGCAGATTGGGTACGAAATCGCAGAACGATTGCCGAAGTTGGACGTGCTTGCCGAACTCAACTCCCGAAAAGGCTGAAACTTCGTCTTGACAACAGGATTCGCTTTGAGTCGGTCGCAACATACGGGGATTGCAACAGCAAATTATTTGTTGTCGATGATCATGGACTATTTGCACAACGATGCTAGCTTGGGCGACTCATTCAAAATTGAAGAGCGCCCGTATGCTGCCGATGCGAAACGTCTGGACTCTGACGTGACTGTTTCGGTGAATCTTGCGCTGGATGAGATTTAATGCTACAGAGACACTTACTGGATCGTGCAGTTTTATCTAATGCTATCAACTACACGCGAAACGATTTTCCAGGGACAATTGCATGTAACGAACAAAACGACGCAAGTAGCGTACAAGGCGCCGGCAGCCGCCAGGCGAGAACACGCTGATTCGGAGCGATTTCGTTCAACACTCATTTCACTTCCGGAGTTCAGTTCAAAGTTCGCCGAACGCGTTTCGCGCGACTTGCCGCAATACCATTGGGTGAAGAGTCTGTTGCGGGGGCCTCAGTCGATTATTCCAATTGAGTTCGGTCTGATTACGAACGAATACGGCGCGCACTTGGATGACGAACTTCGCGCTTTGTTGCAAGAAATACTTAACAAGCTTGATGAAGACCGCACATTCTGTCGCAATTTCGAAGTCTTACGCCGGAACGGCAAAGCCGATAGAACCGAAAAGAACGCAGTTGCACTGTTGTCCGATGCGCCGCCGATGAAGCGCATTCGTCTCGACCTCGCGATTTTGAGGCTGGAAGACGGCGGAATCTATTCATGGCGGATCGAAGCGCGTGCGAAGACAGTGCCCGGCGGCGGGCCGCTGATGTGCTGGTTTCAGGACTTCGCGGACACCGGACGAGGGAACTAAGGCGTTTTGAAAGTCGTCAGGCAATGTACGACATCGCTCCAGCCGCTATCACGCGCGAGCTCGATCGCGGTGCGGCCCGACCGACTCGTGGCCGTCAGGTCCGCTCCGGCTTCGAGCAGTGTGGTAATCGACTGACACGCCTCGTGTTGTTGCCCGAAGGAAACCGCCCTCGCGGAAACGATCAGCGGCGATTCGCCGTCCCCATTGATATGATTCGGGTTAGCGCCGTTGTCGAGCAGCACCTTTACACATTTCCACGCGTGCGCGCGTGCGGCAACGTGCAGCGGGGTGTCACCCGTGATGACGTTTTCGACATTCGGATTCACGCCATACTGTATTAATTCCTCGATCACGTCCACGCAGGAAGGATTGTCCGCCGCAAGATGCAGTGCTGTATCACCTCTGATGGTGACTTTTGTCGCGTCCGGCTTTTTCTCCAAAATCATGCGAACGAATCCGCTTCGACACTTCATGGCGGCCAGGTGCAAGGCCGTATGATCGCGCTCGTGACTGGCGATGTCGAGCGGAATACCAGTTTGAAGTAGGAGCGGCGCGACGCGATTCGCATTGTGGCGAACAGCGAGATGCAAAAGCGACTCTCCGCTGCCGTCCAGCCTGACATCACCTGCCAAGCTGCTGAGCATACTGACCGTCGCGACGTCATTCTCTCGGACCGCGCGATTGAGTCGTTCCAAGTTCTTCGGAGTCGGTTCCACGGTGGGCAACGCCGGCGGTTCGGCAATGGGTTCGGTTCCGCTCGAACTTTCGGTTGCGATTGGCGGAGTTACCGGAGCCTCGTTTGCATTGAGCGGTTCCAGTGCCGCATTGGTATTCGCGACGTCTGTTGTCGTCGGGTTGCTGCGCGACAACTGGTTTCCCCACAACGAATAACCCGCCGTCACTGCTGCAATGCCCAGCGCCAACGTACCAGCGATCACCACGACCTTGCGCGCGGGGCCTGGGGCATGGGCTCCTTTTAACACATTCTTCGGCGGCGCGGGAGCATCGACGGCAGCGCACACGCTCTGGACGATCTTGGGGATAACACTGCTGCGGGCGCGCTGCGGCAACACGACCGAAACACCGCCGCCAATCAAATGCTTCCATTCGGGGTGATTTTGCATGAGCAATTCGTGCGTCAACCCGATTAATACCGGAATGCGGCGCAAGCCCTCTTCCTTCGCATGCCGCACTTCGTCCTTTACCTGGTTGGAGCGCGCCGCTTCTTCCGAAATCACCACAAGCAGTGCATCTGCGTTACCGATGGCCTCCGCCACCTGCTCGGTGTAGTTCGGCCCGATGACGCCGTTCTCGCTGTAGAGCCAGGTATTCACGCCCGTGTTTCGCACGGCGGCGGCGATCGCGCTCGCCGCTTCTTCGTCGAACATGCTGTAGCTCACAAACAGCGTTCTTGTTGTTTCCTTGACATCCGCGCGATGCAACATCGCGGCATCCTTTG
>JBFWWY010000254.1:0-5660 GCA_050245935.1 Phycisphaerae bacterium
CCGGCAGTGTTTCCTCACATAGACGCGTCGCCTCTTCCGCCGCGTCGAGTGCTTCCTGCTCGTCAGCTCGACCTGCGGCAACCAAAGACTGCGAGAGCGCATGGAGCGCCCCGGCGAGCGCGTGGTACTGACTTTTCCCGTGGCGGCGCAGCACCTCGATTGCGTGCCGCTGCGCGCCGAAACCTTCTGCCGGAAAGCCCTGCAGGACGCGGGCCTCGCCCAGCGCGCCGCGCGTTCGAGCGGTATCGACCGCGTCGTCGCCGAGAATCCGCGACTGGATGTCAAGCGCCTCGGACAGCAGCGGTGCAGCTTCGGTCACTCGATCCGCCTGAAGAAGTCGCGACGCATGGACATAGGCGACCTTGGCATATTGCGGATGGTCCGGACCGAGCTGTTCGCGGAAATCGCGCAGCGTTTCACGCGAAAGTTCGATTGCTTTTTCATAGTTGCCCAGCGAGAACTCGACGCCGGCGAGCCGATCCTGCAAAGCGAGCGTCATCGTATGTTTCGGTCCCCAGTGATCGTGATACCAGGTACTGCTCTCGCGCAGCAACGCGTGCGCCTCCTGCAAGCGGCCCAATTGCTTGTACACCACGCCGAGGTTGCCGCGAATCCCGTAATACTCCGGCAGCGGCGCGCCGGCGTCGTCGCGCAAGAGCGGATACAGCGTCTCAAGTGTTTCGGCGACCCGTTCATTCTCCCCGTTGAGAAAATGCAGTTCCGCCTGATTGTTCAACAATGGGATCAGCCGCGGATCCGAGGGCCCGAGGGCGCGACGTCCCACTTCCAGGGCGCGCTGAAAAGCGGCTTTGGCGGTCTCGTGGTCGCCGAGACTTCGGAGGGTTGACGCGTATCGTCCGTGCAGCGTGAAAACATCGCCGTTGATCAGTTGGTTCGATTCAGCAATTTCAATCCCCTCCTTAAGAATCCGCCGCGCTTTTTCATATTCCCCCAACTCGAAATAAAGCCGTCCGATGAGTGCATGGATGCCCACCTGAACAAAGGGATCGCGCTGTGCGTCCTCATTCATTCGCTCGGATACGCGATCGACCAGCTCACGAACGGTGACGTCGGGCCCGTCGACACTGTCCGGTGCCGCACCGATCAACATGTCGTTCAGGAATCGTATGATCTGCGCGGCGCGCGCCGCCTCGAGTTCCGCCGTCTGCTGCGCTGTAACCGCCTGCCTGCGACGATAATTCTCCGCACCGAAACCATTGATGAGGGAAAGCGCAACTGCCAGACTGCTGCCCACCAGCAATTTGTTTCGCTGAACAAATTTTCGCAAGCGGTATGTCGTCGTCGCGGGCCTTGCGTCAATCGGCTCCCGCCGAAGATAGTGATTCAAATCTGCCGCGAACTCCGCGACACTTCCGTACCGTTGATCCCGATCGACTGACAGTGCCTTGCGCACAATCGTACTCAAATCGCCGCGAAAGCGGCGCGCGACAACGTCCAGTCGAATGGGATCACGTTGCGCGGACGCGACGTGTGACGCGAGCGAAGAATTCGGAACGTCGTGCGGGAGTCGGCGTGTCAGCAGTTCGAACAGAACGACTGCGAGCGAGTAAATGTCGCTGCGCGTATCCAGTTCATCCGAGGTACCGGTAATTTGCTCCGGACTCATGTACGCCAGCGTGCCGACAAGTTGCCCGTCGAGTGTATGGGCCGGCGTGGCACCGTCACGTTCGATCGCGCGCGACACCGAAGTCAATCACTTTTGCCTGCCCGCTTTTTTCCACCAGAATATTGTCCGGCTTCAGGTCGCGGTGAATCACGCCGCGCTGGTGACCATGCTGCACAGCGTGGCAGACGCTGATAAACAGCGAAATGATCTGCTCGTGTGCAAGATCATTTTCGGCGACAAACGCGGTAATCGACTTCGCATTCTCAATATATTCCATCGCGAAGTACGGAATTTCACGCGCACCGACGGACTGCACACCGGCGTCGTAGATCTGCGCGATACCGGGATGACGCAACTTCCCGAGTACGGCGGTTTCAAACTGAAAGCGATTGCGCGCCGCCTGAGAATGCACCCCTGCCCGCATCACCTTCAGCGCGACGGTACGGCAGGGTTGATCCTGCAGCGCTTCGTAAACCGTGCCCATCCCCCCTGTTCCGATGACGCGTTCGATCCGGTACCGGCCGAATTGCCTTTCCACGTCGAGTGACAGATCGGTGACCGGTGCGGCGTGTGTTCGCTGATCCAACAGTCCGATCGCGACCTCTTCCGCAGCCAGCATGGCGCGAACCTCCGACACTGCTTCCGGCGATGAAGATACCATTGACGACTCGCTCGAAGTCGGGCTCTTCAAGACCTCCCCACTTCTGGCCGACACCAACGGCGACGGGCTGTCGGACGATCGCGAACTCTTCGAGCTGGCGCGCGACCCGCGGATTGCCGATCTGCCGCGTCCGCGCATCACAATCGGCCAGGTGCGCTTGCAACTCGATGAACGCTACACGTACGTCGATCAAACCGGCGAAACCGTCTCCGTCAACAGCAGCACCAGCTCGGCGCTGCAATCGAGCAACTCCAGCAAGTTCGGGCGCTCCGATACGCGCAATTGGGGAACCGGTGGTGAGGGCTACATCAAAGGCGGGGGAAAGGTCGGATACGAAAAGGGTGTCACATGGGAAATCAACGCCGAAGGCGGATACAAATGGACCTCGCACGACGATAACTCCATGCAGGTCACGTCGGAGTCGGAAAGCGCGACGCAGGCGGCGTTCGAAAGTGCTTTGCAACGCGGCCGCGAACTTTCGACTTCAACCACTGTCACCCGTGAGGTTCTCGGCGCGCGAATCGACATCGATGTCATCATCGAAAGCGCCGGCGACATTGCCTTTACGCTCAGCAATCTGGAACTCACGTTGCTCCAGCCCAGCCTGCTGACACTCGGCGATGCCGAAGTCGTTGCCAGCTTGGTTCCCTCGCGAGAGTTGACGTCGGGCAATGAAGCCGTCTTTAATCTGGGCCCACTCATTCCCGAACGCGGACCGATTGTCTTCAGCAACACCGAAGTTTTCCCAAGCCTGGTCGAAGAGCTCATGCGATCGCCGCGCGGGCTGCTGTTCCGGATCGCAAACTACGATCTGACCGACGAATTCGGACGCAACTTCGCGTTCGCCTCTCAGGAGGCACGCGATCGTTGCGTGGGCATTGTGATTGATCGCGGAGATGACGATCCGGAACGCGTACTCGTTGCATTGAATGGGCAGATCGACACGAATGGATTCGTCGCACAGGATGGTTTCCTGGGTGGGTTTGATGATGCCGGTCGTCGGCGCGGCGTTCCCAAGGACTATGTCCTCCAGGATCTTCTCAACCTTGAGAAAAATCGCCGTACGCCCAATGGCATCCTCGCCGGCCTCAATTTCCGCGCCGACTCCGTCGTCGCCGGCGACGATCTGGAAATAATCCCGCGCGGAACTGCCGGTCTGCTCCCGCATGACGTCGTGATCAGTGCGGGTGCCAATGGAATCCTCGAAAGTTCCCCCGGCGATGATGATCGGCTCGATGTCATCACCGGATACGAAACCAGTCCGACGTGCGGCCGCGAAACACCGGATCAAATTATCGAACCACTTACAGGCGGTGACGGTGTCGTCAGCACGCTTGCCACGGACGACGACGTGCAACTGGTTGCCTTCGGCGCGAGTGCCACTCCGGGCACGCCGATGATCGCACCCGGTCCCGACGGCGTTGTGGACTCGTTCCCGGGCGGCGATGACCTGGCCGTGTTCCCGGGACAGATTGCCAAACCCAGCGCAATCGCCGATGACGGCGATGGCGTCGCCGACACGGAAGCGCTGGGGGATGATGTGCAACTCGTCCCGGTCGGCACCACGGGGCTGGCAAACCGCACGCCGATCGTCGGTCCCGGGCCCAATGGCTTCATCGATACTCCCACTGCGGGTGATGACGTGTTCGTCAGCGCAGATTGCGGCGGTGCCGCGGCGGACGGTCAGGAAATTCTCGTTCGCTTCGAAAATCGCCGAAGTGGTGAGTTCCAGCGGACGTGGGCATTCCAGATCGACCGCGCGATTCAGGCCGGCGGTGACTTCGGTGCCGTCATGCTGTATCCCGGCGACGACATCGGTCTGGCCTTTGTCCAGGACGTCGATAACGACGGGGTCCTCGCGCAGATCGAATTCGTCTATGGCTCCTCTGACACACTCGATGACACGGATGATGACGGCCTCGATGATTTCGTTGAGATTTCCGTCGGCTGGACGGTGGGCGTGCAAGGTGCACCGCTGACAAAAGTCTTCCCGAATCCGAGCGTGCCGGATTCTGATGGCGACGGCCTCACGGATTATGAAGAACAAAATCTTTCCCGCTATGTAACGAACGCAGCGGTGTTCACGCAAATCTATGGGGTTGCACCGAATCCGGACCAGCCGATCGCGACCATTCCGCGCCTCGCCGATTCGGATGGCGACGGCATCTCCGACAAAGAAGAACTCGATGGTTACATCATCGGCCATAGCATCCGCGCCGGCGCGAACGAAGTCGCGAACAGTGAAGCGCTGGGAGACGATGTGCAAAAAGTCTTCGTCGGCAGTGCCGTGAACAACACAGCCGTCAACGGCGGAATCGTCATTCTTCCCGGGCCCAACCGCGTCATCGACAGCGTCGCGACCGGCGACGATTTTCTCGACGTCGGGCGTGTGGTGTGGACAAATCCGCTCGATCCGGATCACGACGGCGACACGCGCGTCGACGGTCTGGAACGCGATTTGGGCGGCGACCCGACCAATACAAATGACCCGGACGACTTCCGCGACACCGATCGCGACGGGCTGAGCGATGCCGAGGAAGAGGATTTGGGCTGGACCGTCACCGTCTTCAACGGCGCTGGTCAAGTCACTTCGAGGTTCGTCACGTCGACTTCGACCGCGCGAAATTGCAACGGGCCGCGACTGACGCGCGGGGCATGGTTCACCTATACGCCGACGTGCGACGGACCCATTACGCTGAATGTCTGCCCGGACAGCAACAACCTTACGGAACTCACCGTTTTCACCGGCGACTGTTCTGACCTCACGTGCGTCGCCAACGACGTGAGCCTGACGCAGGTGGCGTGCCCCGAAAATCCGCATTCGCTCACGTTTGAAGGAATCGCCGGCGAAACCTATCGCATCTGCTTTGCATTTGTGTTTACTTCCGGTGAACAGCTTCGAACAGGAACGATCACACTGTTGTCATCGACGCCCAATGATGCGTGCGCGGACGCAACGCCAATCAATGCCGGCGACAGCGTTGCCGGAACAACAGAATGTGCAACAAGCGATTCAGCACCACCCTCAACCTGCGGCACGATCACGCATGACGTCTGGTACACCTATACCCCGAGCTGTCATCACGTATTGGATATCGATACCTGCGGTTCGTCAGTGGACAACATTCTCAGCCTGTACAACGGCACTTGTGGAAGTCTCACGGAGATCGCGTGCAACGACGATGACGATATCTGTGTCGAAACAGGGAATGCGCGACTCCGCGTGCCCGTAATCAGTGGAACAACTTATCGTATCCGCGTCGGGACGCCGACAGGCACGGTCGGCGGCCCGTACATGCTGAATCTGGCTCCCAGCGGAGCTCACGATGGTTGTCTGAACGCCGAACCGATTGGCGTGGGGCAGAATTCGTT
>JBFWWY010000255.1:0-5650 GCA_050245935.1 Phycisphaerae bacterium
GGGACGAACTGGCAGCAACTGGGCACTGCTTCCTGCGATTCCCGACCAAATTGCGGGAGATGAGCTCCGCTTTTTCCTCGCGGAGGGTTGGAGTCTCGTGCGTGACGATGTGATGCAGGTGCGCTATTCGCCCACCGGCGGCACCAGCACGGGCACGGACGCGAATTCGGTCGGCGATTTCACGGTTCTGCTCGCGGAATTCCCGCACGACACCATCGGCTGGTGGAACGAACATGCGATTTCACTGCCGGGTTCCGGACGCATCGCGTTTCGCTATTACGTTCCCGGCGGTCGCTGTGCGAGCATGTATGTTGACGGGGTGACGGTCGGAACACCGCCGGGTAGCGGCATCCCTCTGCCGGATGACGGTGAAACCGTACATTGGGACATGTCGATCAGTCCCGTCGTCGTGGACGATGGAATCCTCAATGTCGTCGCCGGCGGCACCATCGTCGTCGATCCCGGCGTTGCTGTGCAGATTTCCAACAATTCGACCGTCAACAACGGCGGCACGATTGAATTCATGGAAGGCGCGACGATTGATATCGCGCAGGGTTCGTCACTCACGATCATTGATGGCGGAACGGCGATATTCGCCGGGACCGCTGCGAACCCGATCACGTTAAGCGGCAGTCAGATTTTTCTTGCGCCCGGTCTCAAAGTGTTTGCCAACTCGACGATGACGATGAATTATGTGAACGCCGACATTTTCGCATGGGTCAGTTCGGGTAGTGTCGCGACGGTCGACAATTCGACGTTCACGACGACGTCGGCATCCGCAAATGACGCCGCCGGTTTCCGCTTGTTTCACGGCACGATGGCGCTGCGCAACTCGACCATCACCGACGGCGGGTTGGTGGAAGAGGGCAGCTATCTTCTGCTCGACGCGGTCACGCTGGAAAACAGTCAGGCACAGCTTCTTCGCGACGACAGTCCGCAGCCGGTCTACCTCAACAACCTCGTCGCGCGCGACAATCAGACCGACGCGCCGTTCGTGATTCACAATTTCGACGCGTTCTTCGGGCCGGACAACACGATCGAAAATAATCTCTATCCTGTCCGGCTTGATACCGGCGGCGTTTTGCCTGGCAGCACGATTGCAAGCGCGGGCAATACCAATAACTACATCGCAGGACTCGCGCGCGTCGGCAGCCGCTCGACCTGGGCAAATGTCGGCATGCCCTACGTGCTCGACTGGGATGACGATATTCCGCCCGGCGGTGGACGACTGACCATTGAGCCTGGCGTCACCGCACAATTCAAACGTGGGATCAATACGAATAGTGATGCATTTCCGATTGAGTTCTTTGTAGACCTCGTCTGCCGCGGATTGCCGGATGCGCCGATCACGCTCGAAGCGTTTGATGCGAATGCCGGCTGGGGCGGTCTGTTCTTCGGCGACAATTCCGCGAAGCGGCCCAAACTTGAGTACACCGTCGTGCGGCAGGCCGACACCGGCGCGGTGACGCAACTCAGTCCGCTCTGGCTGGAAAATTCGCTGTTTGCGAACAACGATCGCGGAGCGCAGTCAAACTCCTTCGGTCGCGTGATCTCCCGAGGTACCCGCTTCGACAGCAATGGCGTGGCAGTTCAAACCTCTGCGGGGTCCGGCGGTGTTGGACTCAATGCGGGGCAAGCGGATCTTTTTGGACTCACCAATCCCAATTCGTTCGTCAACAACAGCGCCGGTGTGCAAATTTTGAATCCGACTATTACGCAGGTCGACGCGCGATACAACTGGTGGGGTGACGCCACCGGGCCGCAGCATCCGGACAATCCTGCGGGACAAGGCGATAGCGCCACCACCGGCGCGACAGTCGTGCCGTTCCGCACGGTTGCACCGAATGTCGACGATCATCCGCCGATCGTTTCCTTCAAGCCGATGTACGCAGTGTTGGAAGAAGGCACCAAAGTCATTCTTCATTGGGACGTGGAAGAAGATCAGCAAATCGTCACCCAGCGGCTGGAGTACACGCCGCACGGCCTGAACCCGCCGTTATCCACGTTTGTTGACAACATTGCACCGAACGTGCGCTCGCTGGAGGTAGTCGTGCCGCAATCGCCGCCGTCCTCCAACAATCTCGACCCGGTCTTCCGGATTGTTGTTGTCGATGACGCCGGTCAGGAAGGGTGGGACGAAGTCACGTTCTTCACGCCATACGAAGACTCACTCACCCCATTCACGGTGAGCCCGATGCCCGCTGTGATGCATCCCGGTGAGCAGGCCGACGTCTGCTGGAGCGAAGACTTCGGCGACGCGACACTGATGATCGACGACATGAATTATGCGATCAGCCTCGGCGGCACGACGGTGAACTGTCTGTCGCTCGGCTTGCGGGCCCCGGCGGTTAGCACAGATTTGGCACGTATTGTTGTCTCGCGTCTGGAAGGTGCCGGAGGCCGCGTCGGCGTCGAGTATTCGCCGTACTTTTCGATTCGACCGGATTCGCTGATCGGAGATGCGCCGCCCACGGTTGAAATGCTCACGCCTGCTGCGGGCGCAAGTTTTGTCGGCGGTTCGATCGTGCCGATCACGTGGGTTGCGAGCGATGATGAAGCGTTGCGTTCGATTGACGTACAGGCTTCGTACGATGGCGGTCGCGGCTGGCACTGGATTGCGAAGGATTTGCCGGGTGACACGACGTTGTTCCAGTGGCAATTGCCGGAAAGCACCGGAATCGCTGACGTACGCGTTCGTGTTCTTGCCCGTGACTTGCGCTTCCAGGTTTCCTCCGACGGAACCGATCGCGTTTTTGCTGTAACCGCCGGAGGTGTAAACCTGCTCGGCGACATGAACTGTGACGGGCTGATCAGCGTCAGCGATATCGGTCCGTTCGTCGTCGCTCTCACCGACCCCACCGGCTATGGGGCGCAATTTCCCAACTGCAACATCAATCATGGTGATGTCAATCAGGATGGGACCGTGAGCGTCAGCGACATTGGCGCGTTTGTATCACTCTTGACGCAATAGTGTCACTGCAAGCGGAGTTGAAAAGAAAATCTTCGCGCGAGGGGTCTGAACAGGATCGAACTTCTGAATATTTTGAATCTGAAGACATGCGGGATGAGAAAGAACATCGCGTATGGCGTGAAGAATTCGACCCTCTACAGCAGTCGCGATGACGGCCTGCTTCCCTTGCGAATTGGCGACTAATTTAGCGATCAAACATCATTTTATCGGCCTTTCATCGCCACGCGATTCTGCTGATTCGTGCGGCGATTTTTTTGTTTGTACCTCCCAGCTCGGTATACTCGCAAAATCGAATGCGCTTCGCTTCATTTTCTGTACCTTTTCGGAGTTACCGCACGATGTTGTCAACAAAACGCATCCTCGGCACCGCGGCATTTGTTTCCGTCCTCGGATCGTTCGCAGGTATCGCCAATGCGCAACCGCCGATTCCGTCGTATTACTACGCTGAAGGCACGGCAATCCCCCGATATGAAACGGAATTCGAAAAAGAATATCGCGTCATGATGGGTGACATCGATCTGCGGGGTGCTACCGCGCCGCCCACCGGACCGATCGTCTGTCCCGGCGAATACGATCCGATGGACGCGATTCTGGTGGCATGGGAAGGTACATCCGGCTGGACGTCGATCCTCGCTCAAATGGCCGCGCAGATTACGACTGTCGGCGATGCGGATGTATTCGTCGCGGTCGACACCGTCAGCGAGCAGAACAGCGCCGCCGCGACAATCCAGGCCCAAGGTGCGAACATGAGCCGCGTGCATTTCCGCGTTGTGCAGACGGACAGCATCTGGATGCGCGATTACGGTCCGCGCTATATCTACGAAGGCGATTGCCGCGCGGTCGTGGACCACACATACAACCGTCCGTCGCGCGTATGGGACAATCTGTTCCCCTCGTACTACGCCGCCGATCGCAACTTCGCCTATTACGAATTGCCGCTCGTGCACGGCGGTGGCAACTATCACCTCGACAGTGTCGGTCGTTCGCACACGACGCGGCTGATCAACAATGAAAACCCCGGCCTCAGCGAACTGCAGATTCACGACATCTGGCAGGATTATCAGAACGTAGACACGACGTTCTATACGCCGTTTCCGACGTTCGTGGACGCCACGCAGCATATCGATATGTGGATGCAGATCATCGCTGACGACGCCGTCATGATCAGCGACTGGCCGTTCAATGTCGGCTCGACGCAGGACAACATCTGCGATCAGGCCGCGATCGACATGGCGAACAGGGGGTACACCGTCCATCGCGTGCCCGCGCGTTCGTTGAGCGGCACGCACTACACCTATACAAACGTCGTGATGTGCAACGATCTCGTACTTGTGCCGACGTATACACATTCCTCGATCATCAGCGGCAACCATAACGCGCAAGCGCTCGCTGCGTGGCAAGCCGCGCTGCCCGACAAAACCATTGTTCAAATCAACTGCCAGGCGATCGTCACGGCCGCCGGCGTCATGCACTGCATCGTCATGCACCTCCCCGCGCACCTCGGCGGCGAAAACCCGACCGCGTATCTCAAGAATTTCCGCGGCGACGAAGTCGTTGAACCCAATAAGCAGGTCGAAATCCGCTGGATCTCCGACGACAACGTCGCGACCGACAACGTCGACATTCTGCTGTCCACGAACGGCGGCGCGAGTTTTGACACCGTCATCGCGACCATGCAGCCGGACAATTCCGCTTACACATGGACCGTCCCGGACATCTACGCCGAGAACGCCCGCATCCGCGTCGTCGTACGCGATGCCGAAGGCAACACCGGCTTCGACGAAAGCCCGGCGAACTTCACGATCAACGGGACGCCGGGCCTTGTCGGCGATCTCAACTGCGACGGTCTCGTCAGCGTTGCCGACATCGGCCCGTTCGTCCTCGCACTGACCGACCCAACCGGCTACGCGGTGCAATTTCCCGCCTGCGACATCAACAACGCGGACATCAACGATGATGATCTGGTGAGCGTTGGTGATATTGGCGGGTTTGTGGCGCTGTTGTCGGGGAATTAAGCGAATCCACGATCGCGGTTCGAGAACTGAACATGAACAGTCAAAATGTGCGTCTTGCCGGAATTGCAGCAACCTTCGTTTGGGGTTGCTGCGCTTCGAATTCTTTCGCGCAGTGCGGGCTGAGAATCGTGGATCAACTTGCATTCCCTGGAATCGGACTGCGGTATTGTACGGATTACGTTGCGACGATCTACGAATGGCATCGCTCGGATGGCGAAGTGTGGACTGTTTTTGGCGGATCATTCCAGTTTGCAAGCAGCACGCGCAACAAACATCGTTGCCTTTGATGGGAAAGATTGGCACACTTTTGGCGACGGAGTCGGACTTACGCACGGCCCACAGTTCGATGAAGTGCTCGCGATCGAGGCGTATCAGGGAAATCTTTATGTTGGCGGTAGTTTTGATACCGCTTCAGGCGTAGCGGCAAATAATGTCGCGTATTGGGATGGCACATCGTGGCATCCGCTAGGTGTGGGCGCATCTTCAATTGTAACTGCATTACATTGCTATCAGGACAAACTTTTTGTCGGCGGATACTTCAATTCGGTAGGCGGTATCCCATTCAGCGGCGGCTTGGCGACATGGGATGGAACTGATTGGAATGGTTTCCATCCAATAGCGACATTCGGCGGAACAGGAAACGTTTCATCTCTGGAAGTGGTCG
>JBFWWY010000256.1:0-5605 GCA_050245935.1 Phycisphaerae bacterium
TATTCGCGCGCGGCGCGGTCATTATGCATTCGGTACCATGGTGATCACGATGTGGGTCATGTGGTTGTGGACGTGGCCGACTGTTTTTCCGATACTTGTCTCCCAGGCAGGGTTCCGCGACTTCGCCGCCCAGTTGCAACAGGCGCTTCCACGTGATGAGGCGGAGAAACTCGCCGCGCAGCGCCGCTTGGTACAGGTGGCGCATCAGGATCCCCGGATCATCTGGTACTCGGACTACCGCTTCCCGCGCATTGTTGACGAATTTGAGATTCTGAAAGAGCAAGAAGGCGTCCGCGACAAAGCCTATGAATGGCGTCGCGTCGGCGAAGAAATCCTGGAGCTTCTCCGCAGCGACAAACCCGCGTACATCGTCATCGGCATTCAGGAATACGTGCAGTTTATCGCCGTCGCGGAAGCGCTGGCGCGCGAGTACGCGCTCGAACTGCCGGAGATTCACCTTTGGATCAAGCCCAATTACGGCCGGCCGGACCGTAACGCTTTGATGATCAGCAATGTTCCGCGACCCGAAGGAGACCTTCCCCCCATTGAATTAAAGGAGGAAGCACGCGCGCGACTGGTTCGCGAAGCGCGAAAAATACTAGGGCCGCAATATGAAGCCCTCGCCAAATCACTGGCGGACGACAAGCAGCCGGATGAGATCGCGGACATCGCTGAACCGCCGGCTGCATTCAACGACAAGAGTAGCACGTCCGGCAGTGATGAATCTGCACCGGTGCATGACCCGGCATCCCAACCCTCGACATCCGCCCCGGCGTCGGACACACCCGCGAAGCCGGAACCGCCCGAAAACGCGAATGATAACGCGACGTCCCGGGGAGTTGGTTGATTCGCATGACGACTGTAGCGCCGGCGAAGAAAAAGTCATGGTATCGCACGCCGCTGGTCGCCGCGGTTCAGTACCCGCTGATGCGGTTCTGGACCTTCATGATGAATTGCTTTTCGCTCGAGACAAACCTTGCGACCGGTCGCATGATCGGCCGCATTTGGTGGACGATCTCACCCCGTCACCGTAAGCTCGCGATCCAGCATCTTCGCGACAGTTTTCCAACGGAGTATTCCGACGACGAGATCACCGACATCGCCCGGCGATCGTTCGAGCACTTCGCGCAGGTCTATCTGATTGAGCTCGCGATGACGCCGCGTGCATTGACGCGCTCTTCCTGGCCGCGCCATATCGAATTGACCGACCTGTCCGACACGATCCGCGAATTGCTGCAGGGGCGCAGTGCAATCATGGTCACGCCGCACTTCGGCAACATCGAGCTGCTCGGCTTCGCGCTTTGTCGCATGGGCGTACCGCTCGTCGCGGTGATGCGCCCGCTCGATGACCCGCGCATGAACGCGTTTCTCGTCGAAACTCGCGCCGCCAGCGGTCTCCGGCTGCTCGACAAAAAAGGGATGACATACGAAGCCGCCTCCGTAATTGAGCGCGGCGTCCCGCTGTGTTTTATCGCTGATCAGGACGCCGGCAAGAAGGCCTACTTCGTCGACTTTTTCGGCCGCAAGGCGTCGACCTACAAATCCATCGGCCTCCTCGCAGTTCAGCATGATCTCCCCGTTATTGTCGGCTACGCGGCCCGCATCGGGCGCGGACTCCGTTACCGCATCGAAGTCAACCGCATCATTCGGCCGGAAGATTGGGTGGACAAGGACAATGCGGCACTGTGGATCACCGAAGAGTTTTCCGCCGCAATGGAAGCCGGCATCCGCAAATACCCCGAGCAGTATCTCTGGGTCCACCGGCGCTGGAAATCGCGACCGAAGGGCGAGTGAATCGGTAGCCGTAATGTCTTAAGGGGTAGTATGGGCGTCTCGCCTGTACAAAATCTCGCCGAATGCCGAGTTCTTGCACAGGTTCGGTATGCAAAATCGAAACAGCCGAGATTTGAATCGGAAAAAGCTAAACTGAATTTCTCGGCTTCCGCGACACCGTCAGCACCGTGTCGCAATTCTTCCTTGCATACGGATTGCGGCCGGAAAGACCCTGCGTGATGAGATGCTGCCAGTGCGGGCGCACCGGCGCGCCGACGTCGATTGAGTCGGCGGTCTTGCTGTTGTGCAGCAGCACAATCTGTGGTTCCATTCCTGCTTCGCGCAGCATCTTCTCCAGCTCGGCGTCTGAAAAGCCCGACCCCGGCTGATTGTGATACTCCGCCACTTTGTTCCAGCGCTGCACGTCACGCGAACCATGACCCACTTTGCCCCGCAGCACCTTCGCCAGCACGCGGTAGACCGGCAGTCGCATGCGAAATGCCTGCCGGACGAGCCAACTCCAGTTTGCCGCAACGCGATTCGGATCGAAATCGGTGTAGAGCACGCCACCGCGCTGCAGAACGCGCTCCGCCTCCGCGACAAGCCGACCCGGCGCGAACAGATGATGCAGCACCGACGATGCGGTCACGAGTGCGAACCGATCCCGGCGCAGCGGCAGCGCCTCCGCGTCGCCGAGGATGGCGTGAAATCCTTTTTCTTTCGTGAGTCGTAAACCTGTCAGCGAAATATCCAGGCCGATCTTCGGCGCGAACGCCGGCTGCGCGACGGCTTGCAGCGTGTTGCCCGCGCCGCATCCCACATCAAGATGACCGCCGGTGGCGTCGGCGCAGTTCTCCTGGAGTGCTGCCCGCAACCGCGTTCGGGAGACGCCGTCCGAATGAATCCCTTCGCTGTCGTAATCGGTGACGATCTCTTCATAGACAAAAATATTGGCGGCTTTGACGTCGTGCTCAGTCGGCTGGTCGCGGTTTACGCGATCATCGCGAAGGTCTTCGAATGACTTGCGCAAGGTCGGCGACCAGAGTACGGGAATCTCGTCATGGGTCACGGGAAAAGCTTCGCCGCAGCGATCGCATTGGAGCGCGCGCGGCACCGGCCTCGTTTCGCGCAGCAGGGCGGTCCAATCGGACGACTCGGCGGGCGTCGCGGGGCGCGGCACAATACTGCCCGCGTCCGGACAGATCGGACACGTGAGATACGATTCGAGCTGTTCCATTCCGGCCGACTTTCCCATCACGAGTCGTAAAGTAATGGCCCATGTCGCGGGTGTACACACTCAATCGTATTCTTCGTCAAACAAAAAACCGGAGGCGATGTGCCTCCGGATTGCGAGTGGTAGCAGGTGATTTCGAATGCGTACGCGGTTAGCTATCCACATCCGGCGAAGCGCCCGCGCTGGGCCCCGGCTTCGGCAGGGGGTTGCCCTGCAGATCGAGGAAGCCTTGCAACTTACGGGAGCGGACCGGGTGTTGCAGCTTGCGAATCGCTTTTGCTTCCACCTGTCGCACGCGTTCACGTGTGACCTTGAAGATCTTGCCGACTTCTTCAAGCGTGTATGTATAGCCGTCGCCGATGCCGTAGCGGAGCTTGATGATCTCGCGTTCGCGATAGGTCAGTGTCTTCAACACCGCTTCGATGCGATCGCGGAGCATCTCACCGGTCGCGCTCATTACCGGCGATTCGGCCTTCTCATCCTCGATGAAATCGCCGAAATACGAATCTTCGCTTTCGCCCACCGGACGGTCGAGCGAAATCGGATGACGGCTGATCTTCATGACGCGGCGCGCTTCGCTCACCGGCATCTTCGCTTCGCTGGCGATTTCCTCGATGGTCGGCTCGCGACCGAGACCCTGCAGCAGCTTCTTGCTGATGTTCCGCAGCTTGCTCATGGTTTCGATCATGTGAACCGGAATTCGAATCGTGCGGGCATGGTCGGCAATGGCGCGGGTAATGGCCTGACGAATCCACCATGTCGCGTACGTGCTGAACTTATAACCGCGACGATATTCGTATTTGTCCACCGCGCGCATCAGACCTGTGTTGCCTTCCTGAATGATGTCCAGGAAGCTCAGGCCGCGGTTGCGATACTTCTTCGCGATGGAAACAACGAGCCGCAGGTTGCCGCCGGCGAGCTTGCGCTTCGCGTCTTCGTATTCGCCGAATACTTTCTTCCCTTCGACAACACGGGTGCGCAGGTCATCGGGCGCTTCCATGACGAGGTCGATCAAACCTTCGCGTTCTTCCGTCATCGCCTCGATTTCTTCTGCCGGGTATTCGGTTTTCTTCGAACGCTCCAGCTCTGCATCGATCTCCGAAATTTTGTGAACCACCGAGGCCATCTTGCGCATCAGCGGCGTGATCCGGCTGGTTCGCAGGGAGAGTTCTTCCAGCAGCGTGACGGCGCGCCGGCGTCGCAGGGCCATTTGCTCGGTGGCCTTCTTCTTGGCCGCTGCAGTCGCTTTCGGATCGCGCAGCAGCTTCCAGTCACCGATATTGAGTTCAATCAGCTTGCGAACCGTGTCCACGTTGGCAGGCAGACGCTTCAGCACGGCAGCCTTTGCCATGCTTTCGTTCGTCGAGATCTTCATCGTGCGATCAAACGGCATCCGACCATCGGCCACGGCCTGAATGATGTCGACAGCCTGTTGCATGCAGTAGTCGTTTTCCAGCACGCGCCGACGATACGCCATTCGTGTGAGTTCGATTTTCTTTGCGAGCGCGATTTCTTCTTCGCGGGTGAGCAGCGGAATCTCGCCCATCTGGGTGAGGTACATGCGAACCGGGTCGTCGATCCTCCTCGCAGTTGCGTCAATGAGGTCTACTTCGGTGACCTGATCGAGTGATTCGCCGGCCTCCAGCGTGCCGCCGCGATTCACGCGATTTGCTTCCCGCATCTTTTCCGCTTCGATTTCGTCGATCATGCGGATGCCGGCACGTTCGATCTGATTGAGGACACTCTCAAGTTTTTCCGGCGAGATTGCTTCGTCGGGCAACTCTTCGTTCAACGCCTCCCACGTCAGATAACCACTCTTCTTGCCGGTCTCGATCAGTTGTTGCGCCACCAACTCAATCGGATCAATATCTGTCGGAACGACGGCCATTCGCTACTCCCTGGTAGGCTTCCACTTTTATTTTTCTTGATCTGCCACGGTGCGGCGTGCCGCAGCACATGGACTACTGATTCAAAATTTATCAAACGTTTACGGGAAAATAACTCGACCTCAGGATCATAGGCACGCCAATCTTCAGGTCGAGAGAGAAACTAACTTTCTTGTCTACCAATACTTGCAGCGAACAAATTATTGTCCGCCGCCCTCACGCAGCCGATATTCAAGCGGCACAACCGACGCTTGCTTGCGCGAAGCCTCAAGAATCTTGGCGAACGCTTCAGCCTCGTCTGAAGAGCGATTCCGCACCGTTTCCCGGTGCTGACGAATTACCTCTGCCGCCGACTCCTGCCTGATTCGTCCGATAACACGATCAAATACCTCAGGCATCTGTTGGCGCGGTACGCGTTCCACCCGCCGTACGGACGCATGAAAAGCTTCCAGCAATAGCGGCCGATCGCACAATTCTAAGACTGCCGCACGATCATAGTCTCCGGCATCCTCAACCGCATTCAAGAGCAGATCATAGAGGTCCTGCCACGCCTGAACCGCAGGAAGCGAGGCGACAAACTCGTCACAAACCCGCTCAAAGCAGTCCGGATTTTCTATCAACAAGCCAAGCCCTTCCTCCACCGCGGCAACTAGACCACCACGCACAAGCCGAATGGCTGCGGCATAATCAGACTCGTCGTGCGACTCGTCAT
>JBFWWY010000257.1:0-5576 GCA_050245935.1 Phycisphaerae bacterium
TGCGCCCGCAACGACATATTTTGAAATCATTTTCGCGTTTCTCATGGATCAGTTCCCCTTCCGTGCAGTGGTGGCCCAGACTTGAATTGTCTCGCTGCCGTTGCGCGCGGACGCGAGATCCATGTCCAGAACAACCGCGGTCGTGTTGCTGCCGGCGAACGTGTCGCGGTCGCTGTCAAACGAAAGCGTTCCCGTGTCGAGCGTCATATTGAAGCCGTCGAGATCGAAGAAAAACGGATCATCGAAGAGACCGGCGTACACACGCGCCGCTGCGCCACTTCGAAGCGTGGTCTCGACTGCACCGGAAATTGTGCCGGAAGCGCCCGGCAGATTCTGCACCTGAACACCCCATTGACCGGCATTGTTCTGGCCGAAGCGAATGTAGATGTTGATGTCCGCAACATTGTCGCCGGTGTTGTCGATATTGACGGTGTAGAGCGCGTTGGCGTCGTAGCTACCCTGCTGCCCGCTGACGGGGGCCTTGATGCCGTCAAATGTGAGTACGGTGCTCAGGCGGTTGTTGGCGAAGTTATGCCAGGCATAGACGTCGGCGATATCGAGTTCAAGATCGGCGCGCGTCCCGGGGGCTTCCATGTGATCGGCCGCGCGCAGCGGTCGATTCAGGCTGAACAAGGTCAACCCGGCAACGCCGACGCCGACACAGCTCAGCCCGATGGCATACTTTCTCATCATTAGAATTTTCTCCTTCGAACGTGGTACAGGCATCTGCTGCCTACCGTAGGGAATCGCGCCCGTCAGACCGGACGCATGGAAATTAGCTTCTGCTGCTTACAGGCAATTGAATTCCAGATTGCCGACTGCGTGGACCACACCAGCGCGGTACGAATCCTTGGGAAATACGCAGTAAAAGACGTGGTGGATGCAAAATTCGCTTCGCCAGGCGCGGCCGGACGTGCGCTCCGGGTGAATGAGTATCCATGTCGCGCAGAATTGAGCGAACGATGCGATCCTGCTAGCTTGTGAATATGACGGCACCACTGGAGCAACTGCGAATTCTTGTGATTCAGATACGCGAACGTGAGGACGTCGCGCTTCACGAGCAGACGTGCATCGCGGAGCGAACGGGGTTGCCCGCGGAGCGCCTCGACTGCGTCAATATCGCGATGAGCGCGTTTCCCGACTGGTCGCGATTCGTGAATGCCGACGCGGTCATCATCGGCGGCTCAGGATTGCACTCGGTGACGAAGGAACATCCCTTTTCGGCGGCGTTACGCAACGCCGTCCGCCGGGTGCAGGACGAGGGAAAGCCGATGCTCGGCGCGTGCTGGGGGCATCAGTTCATCGCTGCGGCGCTCGGCGGTGAAGTCATTACCGATAAACCGCGCGGCGAGACGGGCGTCAATGAAGTCGAATTGACCGATGCGGCAATCGCCGATCCGCTTTTTGCGGGATTGCCGCGCCACTTCGTCGCGGCGATGGGTCACAACGATCGCGTGTCGGTATTGCCGCCGGATGCGCGCGAGTTGGCGATTTCGAGCGTGTGCGGCAATCAGGCGTATCGCATCGGCACGAGCGCGACGTACGGCACGCAATTTCACACCGAGCTGTCGGCGCGGCGGCTCGTTGAGCGGCTGGAGATTTACGGCGAAGTGTACGATCGCGGCGACGGCGGAATCGACAAGCTCCGCGCCGAAATGCCGCCGACGCCGATTGCGGATGGGATCATGCGGCGGTGGCTGGAGTTGTATGTGCTGTAGCGCAGCACGCGGCGCGTTGAGCGCATGCGGCGCTCGAAACGGCTCGGTAGAGAATAGCTTGCCGCGAAGAGAATTTTCGTTGTCGAGAGGCGTTCGGACGAAGTATTGGGAAAAGCAAATGTGTCGACGAGCAGCACCGGCAGCGATGTGGCGGGCTATTCGAGGTCCCGTGGTTCTTTGCAACAACAACTTTCGAGTCGGGGCCTGTGAGAATTCATAACTGCCGGCAGCACGTTGCGCTTTATCAAGGCGTGCGGTTCGCCGGGTGCCACTGGCCGGCTTGTCCGCCAGTGGCCTTGTCAGTGAATTCTTCGCTCCCGCTCAACACTGGCAGCGAGTTGCCTGGTTTATTGAGACCCGTTTGGTTTTGAACGCTTTTCTTTCGAGTTGGTGCACACTGCAAATCGAAGCTGCCAGTGGCACCCAGCGTGATATTCGCAAAGGGTGCCACTGTTCGTCTTGCCCGCCAGTGAGCTACCGCCCGACTAGTCCCGATGTAAACCTGTATTAGTGCTCGTCACTCTGTTTGTTGTCGAGTCAACGGTTACCTCTTGTTGAAAAAAAACTACTTGAAGTTTCGGATTTCGAATCGTGCCAAAGCTCGTACGGGTACGTCACACTTTTTTCGGCGATTGGCCTCTCGATCATTTGAATAACTTTATCGTATACAAGACCTAGATACTCACTGCCATCATTCGACTTGCGCTGTTCGCCCTTAATATACACATACTCTTTACTGCAATTCCAAGTGGCTAATTGTTCGTTAAAGGTAAAAACCAGCAATCGCTTTTTGCAGCCTGACTCGAACCGAATGCCTCGTCAGCCACGTTGAATCCAAATCGGCTGCCCCAACTTCTTTACTAATTCGTCAGTCGAGATACCCGGTTTTGAGCTTTGAAACGCGGCAAGGTCGAAGCCTATTGAGAAAGTAGAAGAATCTAAGGCGTCGATGGAATCAACTGCGAAACCAACCCATCGTGGATTGAAGAGCAGGACAAAACACGCGACCAAGTACGTCGCAATCGTGATGACAACTATTCCGCGGCGCTTCAACATCATTTATCCACAAGTCCGACGACACATCGGTGCCACGGTCTTGCGGTACTCCGCATGACCGTGAGTTTGGGCGGAGGTTTTCGCTTATTCTTTCAGGGTCCACTGTCATGTCGAATACGACAAGACAGTGGCACCCGTCCGTCGTCTCGCGAAACTGTCGGCACAGAGGCGGGACCGCTACCGTCGGTACGTATGGACATCAATCCCCAAACTTAATCCCCTGCGCTAACGGCAATTCCGTGCCCCAGTTTAGCGTATTGGTCTGGCGGCGCATGTAGGCTTTCCACGCGTCGGAGCCGGATTCGCGGCCGCCGCCGGTTTCTTTTTCGCCGCCGAATGCGCCGCCGATCTCTGCGCCGCTCGTGCCAATGTTGACGTTTGCGATGCCGCAGTCGCTGCCGACGTGGCTGAGGAACATCTCGGATTCGATCACGTTCTGTGTGAAGATTGCGCTCGATAAGCCTTGCGGTACGTTGTTGTGTAGCGCGATCGCTTCGAGCATGTCGCGTTCGAGATCGGTTGTCGGCGTGATGCCGCGATTTTGCGCGGGTGTTTTCGCGCCGCCGTAGGGGATGATGTACAAAATCGGGGCGAAGGTTTCTTCCTGCACGATGTTGTAGTGATTTTCGGCGGTTGCGATGCAGGGCGTGACGTAGCGGCCGCCGGGGTAATTCTCGCCGGCGAGTTTGTCACCGCCATATAGAATCTTGCCGCCTTCTTCCTGCACGCGCTGGATCGCGGTCTGCATATTCTGCACCGCCTGTTCGTTGAAGACCGGACCCATCAGCGTGCCTTCTTTTCGCGGGTCGCCGATCGGCACGGTCTTGTACGCCGCGATGATGCGGTTCGTCAGTTCTTCCTGCACATCGCGATGCACGATGACGCGGCGCGTGCTCGTGCAGCGCTGGCCGGCGGTTCCGACCGCGCCGAAGACAATCGCCCGCGTCGCCATATCGAGGTCGGCGTGTTTGGTGACGATCAACGCGTTGTTACCGCCGAGTTCCAGCAGGCTGCGGCCCATCCGCTTTGCGACAGCCGTCCCGACGTGCCGACCCATGCGGCACGACCCGGTTGCCGAAACGAGCGGAATGCGATCATCGTTGATCAGCGCTTCGCCGACGGTTTCGTTCATGCCGAGCACCATCGAAAAAATCGCCGGATCGACGTCGTTGTCGCGGCAGACTTTTTCCGCGATTTTGATGCAGGCAATCGCCGTCAGCGGCGTGCCGGGGTGGGGCTTCCAGATGGTTGCATCACCGCAGACTGCCGCAAGCGCACTGTTCCAACTCCATACCGCGACCGGGAAATTGAACGCACTGATGATGCCGACGACGCCGAGCGGGTGCCATTGTTCATACATGCGATGGCGCGGGCGTTCGGAGTGCATGGTCAGCCCGTAGAGCTGTCGCGAAAGCCCGACCGCGAAGTCGCAGATGTCGATCATTTCCTGCACTTCGCCTTCGCCTTCGGCAACGATCTTGCCCATCTCGGTCGTGACGAGCATGCCGAGTTCGTGCTTCACATCGCGCAGCGCATTGCCGAGCTGGCGCACGACCTCGCCGCGCTGCGGGGCGGGGACCATCCGCCAGTGTTCGAATGCTTCCTGCGCCCGCGCCGCAACTTTGTCATACTCGTCGGCGGTGCAATTGCGCACCGTCGCCAGACGCTTGCCGTCGCAGGGAGAGGAGATGTCGTATGTTTCGCCCGACGCGATCCACTCGCCGTGGAAGCCGGTCGGGTTGGCGTTTTTGGTGTCGATGCCGAGTTTTGTGAGAAAGTCCGCCATGCTGTGGTCCCTCGATCTTCGAATTTACGGAAAACCGCATAGTATTGTGGGTCGTTCGTGTGGTCGAATTGGCGAGCACGATCGTGTCGGTTGGCATCCGCATTAGATGCAACCACGGAGGCACGGAGGCACGGAGAGGGGAGAGATCGGCTTTTTGTCGGAGGGGAATGGTCGTTGGTTGATTTTGCGATCGGTTGCGGCAAATCGAGCTCAAGGTGCAAGCGCGGGGAGCCGTAAAATCAAGCCCCAAGCGCAAGCGCGGGGAGCCAGCGGCGTTGGGCTTATGAGAAACCTTCGAGGCTCTCGCAAACTGCCAGAAGTGCTCGGGAAGGCTGCGAAGCCGCAGGCGGCAGTGCTGAGCGGGACAAAGAATCGGACAATTGTCTACGGGACCGCAATTGAGCACGGCCCGATAATCGCGTAAACCGACTTTTTCTTGCCTTTGAGGCAAGACTTGCCGTATAGTCAAGTAGGAGCCGCGAATGGCATGGCTCGGAAGTGAATTGAACGATCGGGACTGCGAGCAGGCACGGCGAATGATCCGGCAGTACGGCGAATGGCTGCGCGCGAACGAACCTTCCCAATCGCTGCAGGAAGATCTTGTCTGCCACCGGCTGCGATCGCTGCTTTCGGAACTGTTGTTCGCGGTGGACGAACGCGATCGGGCGGCGGCGCGGCGTGTGATGGTGAGTATTCCGCCGGTCGCAGAAAAGCTGGCTTATTTGTGGGTCGAGCGAGGTGCGCGATGAATTACGAACCCGGAAACACAAGAACAACGGAAAATCTGAATCCGTTTTTCAATCACTCCCTGTCGGCCGACGTTGTCGAGTATCTGCGGACCGTTCGCGATATGACGCTCAAGCAGATCGGCGACATGCTCGATCTCAGCGAGTCCGTGATCAGTCGCGTCGCGAACAAGCAACGCAATTTCTCGCGGGACCATCTGGTACGGCTCGAAGGTGAACTCGGCGCACCTGTGCCGTTGCTCTCGGTCGTGGCCTGATGGCTCCCGCGCG
>JBFWWY010000258.1:0-5550 GCA_050245935.1 Phycisphaerae bacterium
CCAAAAACCATCGACAACGATCTGATGCATACGGACATCACCTTCGGTTTTGCAACGGCAGTGCAGACGGCGACCGATTGTCTTGATCGCATACATACGACGGGTTCGAGTCATCATCGCGTCATGCTGGTCGAATTGATGGGGCGTAACGCGGGCTGGCTGACGTTGCACGCGGGCCTCGCAAGCGGGGCGGATGTGATTCTGATTCCGGAAATTGAGTACGACATCGACGCGATCTGCGAATTCTGTGTCGACCGCAATAAGCGCGGCAAGCGTTTCTCCCTGATCGCGGTCGCGGAGGGCGCGCGGCCCAAAGGCGGCAAACAGGTCGTCGACAAAATTGTCCACGACAGTCCCGACCCGATCCGGCTCGGCGGCGTCAGCACGGTGCTCGCGAGCCAGATTTCGGAACGCACGCATCTCGAAACGCGCGCGACGATCCTCGGGCACGTCCAGCGCGGCGGTACGCCGGTGGCGTTTGATCGCGTGCTGGCGACGGAGTTCGGACACAAGGCAATCCAGATGGTCGCGACGCGGGAATGGAATCAGATTGTTGTGCGACAGGGAATTGAAACGTCGATGGTGCCGATTTCCAAAGTTGCGAATCAGCAGCGAACCGTGCCGCTGGATCATCCGCTGGTGGGGATGGCGCGGGCATTGAATACGTGTCTGGGCAGATAGAGGAACATCGTCGGACTCGGAGGTCCGACGCGACGGATGCGGAAACGTCGGACGCGGGCGTCCGACGCTACGACATGCGTTGTCAGAGACCGAGTTCCATGTAGGTTCGCGCGATTTTCTGAACCGCAACGATGAACGCCGCACTCCGCAAGTCTTTCACTGCGTCGCGATCCCAATAGAGTTCACGGATCTGCTGATACGCTTTGATCATCGTGTCATCCAGCCCGGAGCGGACAAGGTCGAGTTCTTCGGCACCCGCGAGCAGGCGATTCGAAAGATTCTCGGGCACTTTCCTGCCGGTCATTTGTTCCAGCGCCGCGATGATTGTCTCGCCTTTACGCTGCTCGTGGCGACGCTCCATGCGCCCGAAGCGGATATGCGAGATGTTCTTGATCCACTCGAAGTAAGAAACGGTGACGCCGCCGGCGTTGAGATACGCGTCCGGGATGATTACCACGCCCATGCGATTGAGAATTTCATCCGCCGCGAAGGTAACGGGGCCGTTGGCGGCTTCGGCGATGAGCTTCGCTTTGATGCGTTCGGCGTTTTCGCGGTGAATCTGAGATTCGAGCGCCGCGGGCAGCAGAATGTCACATTCTTTCTCGAGCACGCGCGCGCCGTTCTCGACGTATTCGGCGTCGGGATAATCCTTGATACCGCCGTTTGCATATAAGTATGCGTGTACGCGTTCGACGCTGAGACCGCTGTCCTTGATGAGCGCGCCATCGCGTTCGATGATGGCGGTAATCTTGCATCCGTCCTCTGCCTGCAGGAACTTTGCGGCATGATAGCCGACATTGCCGAGGCCCTGCACAACGACGCGCTTGCCGGCGAGTCCGCCTTCCATGCGCGCGAGCTTCACGTCTTCGGGATGCCGGAAGAATTCGCGCAGGCCATACTGCACGCCGCGGCCGGTGGCTTCGACGCGACCCTGCACGCCGCCCTGCGTCGGCGGTTTGCCGGTGACGCATGCGATGGCGTTGATGTCGTTTGGGTAGAGTTTGCGATACGCGTCGACCATCCATCCCATTTCGCGGGCTCCGGTTCCCATGTCCGGCGCCGGGACGTTGAGACTGGGGCTGATGAAGCCTTTGGACGCAAGCTCCTGCGTGAAACGGCGCGTGATCATTTCAAGCTGATCTTCGCTGTAGTCGCGCGGGTTGAGGATCAGGCCGCCTTTGGAGCCGCCGTAGGGGACGTCGACGATCGCGCACTTGTAGGACATCAGTGCGGCGAGCGCTTCGACTTCGTCCTGGTTGACGTGCGGGGCGTAGCGAATGCCGCCTTTTACGGGGAGACGATGTTCGCTGTGCACGGCGCGCCAGCCGCGAAAGACCTGAATCTTTCCGTCGATCTCGACCGGAAAATTGAGCTGGAGGACGGAGCTGCAATGTTTGAGCTTTTCACCGAGCCCGGGCGGGAGGTTGGCGGCGCTGAGTGCCCGCTCCAACATGCGGTTTGTGCTTTGGAGAAAGGACAGTTCGCCGACGCTTGCGTTCACATCACCCATGTCGAAGCTCCTTCGCAGTACGCAAAAGCTGGCAGCATTGACTGGTTTTGTACCCGAATCGCACGCTTGCCGCGAGCATTGGGTGCCGACTGCACCCGCGCTCATATATCTCATCGACAGCTTACTGGTTACGGATTCGCGACGCGGACGCGAAAGGGGATGGGCGCATCGTTGGGGTGAGGCGGCACGAGCGCTTCTTGTTCGTAGAGGCTTCGCAGCGCGTCAAAGGTGGCGGAATTTGCGCGTGACGGTTGGGAGAGACCGCAGGGAATTTCCGCGATTGCGGGCAAAGCCGTCCGCTGGCCGGAGGCAAAGACCTGCAAGCGGTGAGTGTGACTTTCCCGGGGACAGGAGAGATGCGAAGGGTCAATGATGAGATCGGTGGATTCATTCGTGTCGAGTGATATTTCGTAACCCCACGCGGGCGCCGTCGCGATGGTCGCGACGCCATAGCGCGCAGGCTCCTGATCGATTCGCGCTTCGGGTCGAATCGTGATGGCTTCGCGGGCGCCGTTTGTCACGCGCACGGTTGCAAAACGGCGCGACGGATCGGGGTTGTTTGACGTTGCGTCAGCTTGCTTCGATTCGTGAATCTCCACGCGGAGTGCGGCATGCGCCGGTTGCGAACCGACGCCGGCCACGACGCGCGTGCGGCTGTCCGGCGCAACATCAAATCGTATTGTGCAATTCCAGAATGAGCCGTGATCGGCAAGTTGGACAAGTCGCCCGCCGATGACCCACGGATGTTCTGCGGTTGTTTTCTGCACTTGCAGATGTAATCTCAGATCTGAACGTGCAGTGTGGGAACGATTCCAGATGGTTGCTGCGGCAGATGCTTGCGGCGCGTCGGCAGTTGCGTCGCGACGGAGTACCAGCGAGCCAGGGTGATATTCGGTTTGGCGAATCAATGGTCGGTTGGTCGTCTCGCCGTCGTTGTGTGCGCATTCGAGGATATTGAATGATTGTTGAAAGCGGTCGCGGGAATCGGGCAGTACAACCGTTTGGATGGAATTGCGTTGGGACTTCTGACGCTGCAAGCGGTCGCGCGCGACGGCGCCCATCCCATCCGCTTCAGCGATCTCCCGGTTGGCAATCCAGACAAGCGGAACAGCAGCGCCTTCCTTCGAATCGAGTATTTTTTCGATCGTTTTGGACGTGGTTGGATGGATGCTGTCGCTTATCAGAAAATTATTTGCAGCGGAACGCGTATGAAGGACGGTTCGCAGCCAATTCATCTGATTCTCGTCCCCTTGAAGCGGGGCGGCGGTGCTGTCGTTGATGGTCATGAATGAGAATGGGCCGACCGCAATACATCCAAGTGAGCCGGGTGCGAGATATCTGCTGTATGCCGTGATGTCGTCGCGCGGACCGAACGCCGCAATTACCGGCACATCCAGACGTCGAAGCCATTCCGTGAATTCCTGCCACGCGGCGTCGGCGTCTTCGTGCAGCGGATCGACATAGTTGCCGCAGATCACCACGACATCAGGGGCGAGCAGGTTGATTTCATCGTTGAGTTTCCAGTCGAGCGTCGGCTGAAGCAAATCGCCGATCATCGGACCTGGTATCTGCAATACGCGCAGCTTGTCCGTGATGCGGCACACGGAAACGCAGGAGGTCGATTCATAACGTGTGGTGCCGCTTTCGATTCTCAGGCCGTATACGCCGGTCGGGACGTGCGGCGGGAGGTGCAGCCGGAACTCAGGCCCCGTTGAATCAGCGGCCTCGGCGGTGAGCGGAATCGTCGCGCGCGGCAGGGAATCGGCGACCAGTGCGCATCGCACCGGGGCCGGGAGTTCCTCCGCGACGATTACACGCAAGGTACTGCCGGGTGCGACAAAAGCTGGACGGCCGGGTGCGGGGTCGACAACCTGGGTCGCTGCGATGAACGGACACGAAAGCGCGGCGAATGCAATGAAAAGTTGGAGTGTGGCGCGGATCTGGCGGGGCCCGTTCCAGAATCCCACCGGCGTAGCTTGCCGAATAAATCCTGTGCGCATAATTTGCCAATCGTGACTTTGCCACCGACAAATTCAGTAACAGGCGTAATTCGCGCGTGGCTGCGCAATGAACGCCGATTAGGCGTGAGGCATTTACCCCTCGCGGCTGAGGCTCTTGCAGTTCCTCCGCCACAACGTGCCGCGGCGGCGCGTGTATTCCCGCAACCATCGCCACCGCGTGACACCGCGCAACCTACGCAACTGGTTGCGGCGCAGCCGGCGCGGATATTCGCGGATTCGCCGTTCCTTCCGCCGATTGAGACGCGGAATCTGCCGCGCGCCGAGGCACAGGCAGCGTTGGACGCGTTGAACGAGACATTTGTGCGCGGGTGTACGCTGTGTCGGCTCCACGAAAATCGGACACAGACAGTGTTCGGCGTAGGGAACGCACGGGCCGAATTGATGTTCGTCGGGGAAGGCCCGGGTGCAGATGAAGACCGGCAAGGCGAGCCCTTTGTCGGCAAGGCGGGGCAACTGCTGACGCGCATGATTGCGGCCATGACGCTCACGCGCGATCAGGTTTACATTTGCAATGTTGTGAAATGCCGACCGCCGGGCAATCGTACGCCGCTCGCGGAAGAGATGGAGACTTGCAGCCCGTATCTGCTGCGGCAGATCGCGATCGTCCGGCCGAAAATCATCGTTTCGCTGGGTCGACCTGCTTCGCAGACGTTGCTCGCAACCGAGACGCCGATTAGCCGCTTACGGGGGAATTTTCACGATTTTCCGCCGCCATCGTTACAACTGTCCGGCGTGCCGACCTGTAAGCTGATGCCTACTTTTCATCCGGCGTATCTGTTGCGCAGCCCGAATGAAAAAGGCAAAGCCTGGTCGGATCTGCAGGACGTGATGAGGTTTCTGGGCATCCCGGTGCCCGGACGAGGGACATGAGGCATATGACAGCGTTTGTGCAGATCAACATGATCGCGGCAGCAAGATTTGGGGTATTTACCCCGTAGGCGATTTCCGATCCTTTAGTATGTTAGGAAAGAAATCGGGTGTCAGCCGTTCCCTCAACGACGTACTGATCCCGACATTCGCTATGCGATTGTCCGCAGAGACGGAAACATATCGTGGTCGCGCAACCAAAAATCTATCTGCTTTCCGGCTCTGCGCTGGATCGGCGCGCGATGTCGCTGCTGTTTGAGCACGAAGTTGGCAAGGCCATCCATCTGAGTTCGAATTTTGTTCCCACGTCCATCTGGGATGCGCTCCGGCACAAGCCCGACCTCATCATCGTCGACTGCAATCAGCCTACCTCCCAGGTAGTGGATGCCGTACAGATGATTCAGCGACTTCAGCCGGACGCTCGGATCGTGGTGCTGAGCGCCGCTGGTGAGCCGGTCACTGTGCACGCGT